>CAYZUR010000033.1:0-10694 GCA_964481535.1 uncultured Spirochaetaceae bacterium
CAGTAATAGCAACACCAGTAAAGATTGCCATTATTCTATTACCAGTCATAAAATTGAGTATTGCTTGAAGCTTATCCCCTGCGACTTTTTGGACACCATCACTCATCGTGCGCATACCAAAAAGGAACAGTCCGAGACTCCCTATTATCATCGAAATGGAATATATCATGTAAACTCCCGCCTCATACTTTTTCTTTATAATAAAAATGTATCAGACTGCGTATGTAATGAAAAGGAGTAAAGAGGTGTATTATTGAATATTGCTTAAAATAATCTCACACCTCTTTATTACTAAAACAAGAGGAATACGATTCTTATGAATAGGTTTTCTTATATCGTGAGATACGATTGAGCCTTTTGATAGACATGGCGAGGGAGATGTAATTGGAGGATATCACTAAGGGGGGAATTTTTCCTTTGGTCTAGGATGCGCTTTGCCATTCCAGGACCAATCCCCGGTACCCTTAATAGCTGTTCTTTACTTCCACTCCTTAGGGAAACGGGAAAGAATTCTTCATGGTTCATTGCCCACATCTCTTTAGGATCTTTAGATGCATCCAAATTCCCTTGCTCATCAAAAATAAGATCTTCATACGTAAATTGATAATCCCGAAACAAGTAATCTGCCTGATACAATCGATGTTCTCTATTAAGAATTGAATGATCTGTGTTATCTGATGATAACACAAAAGGTCGCTCTTTTTCTTCTTTTGCTCTTACCTCTCCAGGAATTGATTCATCTCCAAGACCTCCTTGGTAGGCACTAAAATAGAGACGATCAACGTGAAGAGAGTCATACATCTTGTAACTGTACGAGAGAATTTCTTTGTCACTCTCATCACTTGCTCCAACAATAAACTGGCTTGTTGTATGAAGCTTTTCAAAAGGAGCCCCTTTTTGAGTAAGATGAGAAATATATTTTAATGGTTCTATGACATCAGATATATAGTTTTTCTTATTGGTGAGCTTAGTAAAGTGATTCACTCCAGGAGTTTCAATATTTAATGAAACAGCAGAAGAGAGTTTCATTGCTTGATATATAGCTTCTTCACTTGCTCCTGGAATAATCTTCGTATGAATGTATCCTTTGTAGTGGTATTTGTATCTAAGAATCTGGGCAGTTGCAATGAGACGATCCATTGTGTAATCAGCAGATCGAATAATTCCACTACTTAAGAAAATACCTATAAGAGGAGTATGAGAAATTACGTTGATAAAAAAATTTGCAATTTCATCAGGAGAAAGAGAAGTCCTACGTGTATCACTCTCTTCTCTTAGGGGACAATAGCGACAATCACTCGTGCATATGTTAGAAATGAGGGTTTTTAACATAATACCAGAGCCCCCATTTGCTACCGTTACCGGGTAAAGCCAGGAGCCCTCATTATTACGAGTTCTGTGTTCATCTGCATTCTTTGTCCCACATGCACATGATAAATCATACTGAGCATCTCTAGAAAGAATATCAATTTTATCTACTACATCCATACAAACAACATAACACATGTGTAGTAGTATTTCAATTCTTTATTGTATTTTTCTTGGGTCAATATCCTTATCATAGTTCACCCCATCATACCCAAAGCCATGAATATATTGATACTCTTTTTGAAAGCCCACGAGATCCCCTTCTTTGATCATCTCACCCAATACTTGTAAGCGCCACCTTCTATCTACTTCCTTTTGCACGTCATCTCTCATCTCCCAGTCATCAATACGAATGCGGTTGGATGAATCAACAGAGATTTCTTTCCCTGTATAAAGACGATCAGTAAAGAGGCGATACATTTGCCCAATACACTCTTCATGAATTCCTTTTTCTTTCATTACATCATACAAGAGAGATATATAAAGGGGGACTACAGGAATTACACTGCTAGCCCTTGTTACAAGAGCTTTATTAACTGAGACAAAAGACATTCCCCCTATGGGAGAGAGGATATTAGTAAGAGTAAGAGCTGTCTTTTCTAGGTGCTCTTTAGCTTTTCCTATTGTCCCTTCTCTATACATTGGGTAAGTAACTTCAGGCCCTATGTAGGAGTACGCAACAGTAATAGCGTTATTAGCGATTACATTTCGACTCATTAAATATTCTATCCAAAGCTTCCAGTCTTCGCCTCCCATTACCTTAACAGTTTCTGCTACCTGCTCATCTTCTGCTGCAGTGAGTGTTTCACTCACAATAACGCCACTTGTGGTATCAAGAGAGAAAGAAGTGTAATCGTCTCCAATTGGTTTAATGACTGATCGATACATTACACCACTTTCTGGGTCAAGTCTCATAGGAGAAGCAAGTGAATAGACAATGAGGTCGACTTGACCTAAATCTTGTGCTATTACATCAGCAACATCTTTTTTTATCTCTTTAGAAAAAGCATCTCCAAAAATACTTTTGGCGTAAATTTTTCTTTTCTTTGCTTCTTTTTCAAAACTCTTAGTCATATAGTAGCCAGGAGTAGCAGTCTTTTTCTCAGTTGGCTCTCTTTCAAAACTGACACTAATGGTACTAGAACCCGCTAAAATAGAGGGAACAATACGAGATGAGAGACCAAAACCAGTAGACCCACCTATGACCAATACTCTTTTTGGGAAAAGGGAGGTATCACATTCTTTAATTTTACTTTCGAGGTATTCAATGTGAGAATCTACATATTTTTTACACCCAACAGGATGAGCTGTGAGAGAGACATTCCTCATCACTTTTTGACTAATAATCATACTATCATATTCCTTATTTTTTCCCTACGATACACATCCAGCTTGCTTCAGCTGCGACAACATCATTTACCAAAAGAATCCCTTTTTGTCGAATCATAATAGGTGAAACTCTTACATGTTCCACTTTCATAATTGCTGTGTCTCCAGGCCTTACTTGATTTCTGAATTTTGCTTTTTCAATACTTGCAAGGACAAAAAATGCTCCCTTTGCTAAAACTCCCACCTGACGCAATCCTGCCCCTCCAGTTTGAGCGAGGGTTTCTAATAAAATAACACCAGGTACTACGGGATAGTCGGGAAAATGCCCTTGAAAAAAAGGTTCATCAGGTCCAAAATAACGCGTTCCTACACAATGCGTACTAGACGCTTCAAGTAATTCATCGAGGTATAAAAATGGATATCTGTGCGTCAATAATTCTTCAGCTGTTTCAAACTTACTCATAAAAAATTCCTTCCTTTACTCAACATATGGACCGATAACAAGAGCACCATTGTGTCCACCGAACCCAAGGGACTCACTTAGCGTATATCGTATTGTTCCATATTGTCCTTTGTTTGGTACATAATCAAGGTCACATTCGGGATCTTTCTCCTCTAAATTGAGGGTACAGGGGAAATATTGATCTTTTAATGCGAGTAAACAGACAATTGCTTCAACGGCCCCTGCTGCTGCGACAAGGTGACCGGTCATTGATTTAGTTGAAGAGACTTTTAGTTTGTAAGCATGTTCTTTGAAGGCAAGCTTTATTGCCTTTGTTTCCATTACATCATTTGCTTCTGTACTCGTTCCATGTGCGTTAATATAATCTATTTCATCGTACCTAATTCCAGCATCATTCAACGCTTTCGTCATTGCTTTTGCAGCTCCAACTCCTTCAGGATTAGGGGCTGTAAGGTGAAATGCGTCATTAGTCATTCCGTATCCTAATATCTCCCCTAAAATATGGGCACCTCTTTTCTTTGCTGACTCAAGTTCTTCGAGAATAAGCATTCCAGCACCTTCAGCTAAGATAAAACCATCTCTGTTTTTATCAAAAGGACGACATGCTTTTGTTGGAGTATCATTATACGATGTCGAAAGGGCATGAATACGACAAAACCCTGCAACCGCAAGGCGAGTTATAGCACCTTCTGTTCCACCAGTTATTGCAGTATCAACAATACCATGTTTTATAGCTTGATATGCAGCTCCTATAGCATCAGTTCCTGAAGCACAGGCGGTAACTGTTGTATGACAAGGTCCTGTTATTCCATATTTAATAGCAATGTTTCCAGCAGCTTCATTTGCAATGAGCTTTGGGATAGTAAGGGGGGCAACTGCACGAGGACCTTTAAGAAATAATTTCTCTAGATTCTCTTCTACAACTTCAAATCCTCCTATTCCATTACCCATATAAACACCGGTTCTATCAGGGTCATATCCACCACTTCCACTTTTCCCAAGCTTTGCCATTTTCATTGCTTCAGCTGCACTATAAAGGGCATAGGTGGTAAAGTCAGCGGCTGATCTTATCTCTTTTTTCTCTAGAACATCTGATGGATCAAAATTACGTAATTCACCAGCGATTTTAGCCGGATAGTCAGTTACATCAAACTTCGTAAGGGGACCTATTCCACTCACTCCATCTTTGATGTTTTGCCAAAACTCATCTACTCTCTTTCCTAATGGGTTTATTGTTCCCATTCCTGTAACAACGACTCTTCTTTTACTCATTATCTTTATAACCCCTACATTACCATTCCACCATCAACACATAACACTTGTCCTGTTATATATGAGGCATCACTCGAAGCGAAAAAGGCAACAGCTGCAGCTATTTCACCAACCTGTCCAATTCTTTTTAATGGAATATTTTCAACTAGACCCTCTTTGATTGAAGAGGGGATAGCATCACTCATATCAGTTTCTATAAATCCTGGAGCGACAACATTAACTCTCACATTTCTACTAGAAAGTTCTTTTGCTAAACTTTTAGAAAAACCAATAAGACCAGCTTTACTTGCTGAATAATTAGTTTGTCCCCCATTTCCAACAATGCCAACAACAGATGAAATATTAATAATAGATCCACTGCGTTGTTTTGCCATCACTCTACTTACACCCTTACACACAAGAAATGCAGAACGCAAGTTTACATTCATTACATCATCCCAGGATTCAACACTTAGACGCATAATAAGATTATCTTTTGCAATACCTGCATTATTTACTACTACATCAACTCTCTTTGTTAATGAAAAAAATTCTTTCATTCCATGTTCGACTGATTCAGGATTACCCATATCTACTTCAATATGGTGTGTATGAGGAATTTCTTCCCCTTTTGTCCTTGAAAAATAGAACACTTCATATCCTCTATTAACAAACTCTCTAACAATGGCTTTACCAATTCCACGTGAGCCACCTGTTACTAATGCTATGCTATCATTATATTGGGTAATATCACTCATTTATATCCTTCCTTTCTAATTTTTCTATATTCTCTACGCTTCCACTTGCACAACATGTAATGGTTGTTGACCTAAACAGATTCGTTAATACGTTGTTTGGTCCAACTTCAATGACGTGTTGCAACCTATACGAGTCTTCAAGTTTCTTCACTATTGCACTCCACCTCACTGGAGAGGTAAGTTGATCTGCTAATAATTTTTTTGCCTCTATGGTGCTTGTAATGAGGGAAGCATGTACATTTGAATATATTGGGATAGTGGGCTCCATAAACTCATATGTAGTTAAGACATCCATAAATTCAAGCTTTGCGTCCTCCATCAGTGGAGTATGAAAAGGGCCAGAAACTTTTAATGGGATAATTCTTTTTGCCCCTTTTTCTTTTAACAAGGGCTTTAATTTTTCTAACGATGAAAAGAGTCCTGAAATTACAACTTGAGTCGCACTATTATCGTTTGCTGCATAGAGGTGGTCAATGTGAGAATGTCTAATAATCGACTCTACACTGTCAAAGTTGAGTCCTATAACAGCTGCCATACCAATTGAACCCAATCGTTGTTGTACAATATAGCCATGTTTTGCCATAATATTACCCCTAGAGGCAACAAGAGAAAAAAGAGTCTCATCTGTAAAAATAGAAGCTTCTTTGTAGGCAGATAATTCCCCAAGAGAGAACCCTGCAGAACAGATACTTACCCACCCTTTATCTTTTAATACAATTGAACAAGCTCGGTTAATAAGGGTAATAAGAAGTTGAGTGTAATGAGTTTTTTGTAAATCTTCATCACTTCCATCTTCTAATAGATGGTGAAGGTCAACACTACTGATACTACTAGCTAGGGCAAATAAATCCCTCACACTCTCATATTTTTCATATAAATCTAATCCCATCTTTGGAAATTGAGCTCCTTGACCTGGAAATACACTTACCATATTTACCATTGCAATAAATTCCCTCCATAGGTGAGCCCTGCACCAAAGCCAACTGTAATAATCTTCATTCCCCGTTTCAAAAGAAATTGACGATTCATATCATCAAGGGCAATAGGAATTGAAGCAGCTGATGTATTGGCATAATTTGCTATATTCATAAAAAATTTATCTTCACGTATACCAAGACGCTTTGCTGCTGCTGAGATGATACGAGAATTAGCTTGATGAGGAACAATCCAGTCAATGTCATCTATACTAAGATCATTTCTTTCAAGAAGTTCTAAAATTGTATCTTTTACTACACGCACTGCAAAATTATAGACGGCTCTTCCATCCATTTGAAGGGTGGTTTTTGCCCCATTTCTGTCGGCAGTTCCCCCAGATGGAATTGAAAGATACGATGCTCCACTCCCTTTTGCATGTAACACACTATCAATAATGCCACTATCAGGGATGGTATCATTCTTTGCTAAGATAGCGACCCCAGCTCCGTCACCAAACAAGACACATGTATTACGGTCACTCCAATCTGTTACCGCTGAGAGTTTTTCAACTCCAATGACTGCAACATGTTTTAAATCATCACGGTGCATCATAGCATCGGCTATTTCCAGTGCATAAATAAAGCCTGTACAACCAGCGACAACATCAAAAGCTGGAATTTCATCAAGTCCTAGCTTATCTTGAATCACACAAGCGGTAGAGGGAAATCCAATATAATCACCTGTTGCTGTCGCAACAATTATTGCATCGATATCTTTAATGGTAATATCACTATCATCAATAAGGGCATGAATTGCTGCAACAGCAAGGTCACTTGTAGCAACATCATCTTCACTAATATGGCGGTTTTTAATCCCTGTATGACTATATATCCACTCATCATTTGTCTCAACAAGATGGGACAAATCTTCATTACTCACCATCTTTGGGGGGACATATGCCCCTATTGCTTTAATATACGTTACATGTGGTTTATTGTTTTTCAATCTAAATATCTCCTATTAACACTATGTAATGGGTACTATAGTAGTTTTGCTCTATAATTTACATTTTTCCATTATTTGTCAATATTGACACTATCCTAACATATTGTTATTCTTTTTCCTAGTGAGTCTATACATATTCTTAAGACTCATGTAATAATTACCAATCAGGAGATTTGAGATGCAAACTAAAGAAATCCAAAAAATTATAGATTTACTACAACAGAACAATATCAATGAAATAGAGTACAAAGAGAAGGATATCTATATCAGAGTAAAAAAGGATGCACCTGTCTACACCCACTCTGCTGAAACACCACCTATTAAACAAGAAGTAGTAGAACAAAAGAATAATCACACCATTATTAAAAGTCCCATTGTTGGAACCTTCTATCGAACTCCATCCCCTGACTCCCCACCATATGTAGAAAAAGGATCTAAAGTAAAAAAAGGAGATCCTCTTTGTACTATAGAAGCAATGAAATTAATGAATCAATTAATTGCAGAGTTTGATTGTGAAATAGTCTCTATCCTTGTAAATCAAGCCAATTTAGTAGAATTTGACCAACCATTATTTGAGGTAACCCCTCTATGATTAAATCGGTATTTATAGCAAACCGGGGAGAAATTGCTGTGAGAATTATTCGAGCTGCAAAAGATTTACACATTACATCAGTACTTGGGTATTCTACAGCTGACAAAGACTCACTCGCCTATCGAATGGCTGATAAAAAAGTCTGTATTGGTGGACCAAAAAGTAGTGAAAGCTATTTGAATATTTCAAATATTATTAGCGGGGCAATAGCGAGTAAATGTGATGCAATCCACCCAGGGGTCGGTTTTTTAAGTGAAAATGCAGATTTTGCAGAAATTGTTACCTCTTCAGGCCTCATCTTCATAGGACCAGATTCCGCCACTATCCGCCTTTTAGGGGACAAAATTGCAAGCAGAAATGTTGCAATAGAAGCTGGTGTTCCAATCACACCAGGTTCTACAAAAGCCGTAATTGATATTGAAGATGCTTACACTATAGCAAAAGAAGTAGGGTATCCTATCATGTTAAAAGCTTCAGCTGGAGGGGGCGGAAGAGGGATTCGCATTGTAAGAAATGAGAAAGAACTTCCACATGCCCTTACGATAAGTAAAACAGAAGCTATGAGTTTTTTCATGGATGATGCTGTTCATATTGAAAAATATCTTGATCATCCTCGGCACGTAGAAGTGCAGCTCATGGGAGATGGGAAAGGGGGAGCCTTTCACCTAGGAGAGAGAGATTGTAGTGTTCAGCACAACCATCAAAAGTTAATAGAAGAATCTCCTAGTACCGCCATTTCTTCACTCATGCGAAAGCGAATGACAGACGATGCTGTAAGATTGTGTAGCCACCTCCATTACAAGGGGGCAGGAACAGTTGAGTTCTTGGTCCAAGATAATGAATATTACTTCATGGAAGTAAATGCACGGGTCCAAGTTGAACATCCTGTGAGTGAAGTAGTGAATTTTGTTGACATTATTAAAGAACAGTTTATTATTGCATCTAATGAAAAAATGAGTATGACCTCTTCCCTCTCTTCAATACAGTCTCATGCGATAGAAGTGAGAATTAATGCACTTCAAGCTGGGATTATTAAAGAACTCCACCTTCCAAGCGGACCGTGGGTCAGAGTCGATAGCCACATCTTTAGAGGCTACTCAGTGAGTCCCTATTATGATGCACTGCTTGCAAAAATAATTGTACATACCGCAGAGAGACAAGAATGTATCGACATTATGCTTAGAGCACTCGATGAGTTAGAGATTGAAGGGGTAGCAACAAACAAAGATGAGCAAATAGCTATCCTTACATCAAAACAATTTAGATCGGGTGCTTTTACTACACAGCTCTATGAGCAACTATTTCCAACAAAAGGGGAAAATGATGAATAAAAGATTAACTTGTCCCTCTTGTCATAGAGAATTTGACATTGAATTATTAGAAAAATATATGATGGTATGCCCTAAATGCAACTTCCACCATCGCATTTGCCCAAAAGAAAGAATCGCCTTAATTGCTGATGAAGGAACTTTTGAAGAGTTTCTTGATGATTTTTCTTCCCCAAACCCAATGGATCTTGCTGGATATGATGAAAAACTTGCACAAAACAGAAATAAATCATCAATAAACGAAGCAGTAGTAACAGGAAGATGCGAAATAGATAATCAAAAAGCTGTTCTCGCTGTGATGAGTTTTGATTTCATGGGAGGCTCTATGGGGACTGTCGTGGGAGAAAAAATCACAAACGCTATGATAGAAGGGGCAATAGATGGAACTCCTGTCATCATCTTTAGTGCAAGCGGTGGAGCGAGAATGCAAGAGGGTATTTTCTCTCTTATGCAAATGGCTAAAACAAGTAGTGCAGCAGGCCTATTAGAAAAAACACACACCCCCCTTTTCATTGTCCTCACCCATCCAACAACTGGAGGAGTGACGGCATCCTTTGCAATGCTTGGTGATGTAATCCTTGGAGAACCTGGTGCCTTAATAGGGTTTGCGGGCCCGAGGGTAATAGAAGGAACTATTGGGCAAACTCTCCCAATAGGATTTCAAAGTGCTGAGTTTCAATTAGAGAAGGGATTTATTGACGCAATAGTCCCAAGAGAGAAAGTGAAAAGTACCCTCTCTTTTCTTATAAAGACTCACAAAAAAGGAAATTGTAATGGATAGTCAAGAACCAAAAGATTTATATAGCAGTGTAGATACTCTTAATAAGTATGCAACCGATGAGATGCTTAATAAAGAGCGCTCTAGTTGGGAGTGTGTCCTCCTGTCTCGTAATACAAAGCGTCCTGGAGCATCCTATTATATTAATCATATGTGTGATGATTTCATGGAACTCCATGGAGACAGATATTTTGGTGATGACAAAGCAATGATTACCGGAATTGGCACAATTAACGGAAGGGCAATCACTTTTATTGGAAATAGGAAAGGATCAAATTTAAAAGAAAATATTGATTGTAATTATGGAATGAGTAACCCAGAAGGGTATCGCAAAGCACTAAGAGCTGCAAAACAAGCTGAAAAATTCCATCGTCCCGTTGTCTGTTTTATTGATACTCCAGGAGCCTACCCAGGACTTGGGGCAGAGATGAGAGGTATCGGGGAAGCAATTGCACGAAACCTTAAAGAGTTTAGTATGCTTAAAGTTCCAGTTCTCTCTTTTATCATAGGAGAGGGGGGAAGCGGAGGTGCGTTAGGAATCGGCATTGGTGATAAACTCTACATGCTAGAAAATGCAGTCTATTCAGTTATTACCCCAGAAGGGTTTGCTTCAATTCTCTTACGAGACTCTTCTAAAGCAAAAGAAGCAGCTGAAGCGATGAAGATGACAAGTCGAGATTTAAAAAGATTTAATATTATCCACGACATTATACCAGAAGCCCCAATGGGAGCTCATACTGACCCAACATTCACATGTAAGGCAATAAAAGAGACAATTATAAGGGATTTCGATGTGTTATGTTCAAAAACGTATGAGAACTTAGTTCGTTATAGAATTAGAAAAATACGATCTATTGATTATCATCTAAGCACAAATTCCCCACAAAAATAAACAAAACTATTAGAA
>CAYZUR010000034.1:0-10604 GCA_964481535.1 uncultured Spirochaetaceae bacterium
CTGAATTTTTCCACTTCACATGCTATATTTATGACACACCTTCACAAAAAGAGGCAATTCATATAGCTCTCGATATTGCCAAAAAAAATAATACTAAAATTACTTTCGATATTGCAGATGTATTTGCTGTTGGAAGAAACAGAGAAGGGTTTTTAGCACTGATTGAAAAGTTTGCTGATGTCGTGTTTGCTTACAGTTAAGAAGCAAGGATTATATTTAATCACTATGATCCATACGAGTGTTGTAAATCGATGGGAAAAATCTGTACTACAGCGATTGTAAAAAATGGTAAGCTTGGCTCTTTTATTTCGCACAATAAAAAACTCTATAATATTCCAGTGCAAGGTCCATCCATGCCTATTGATACGACAGGGGCTGGTGATATCTATGCTGCAGGGTTTTTATATGGGTTGTGTAATCATCTAGATATTGAACAATCTGGCTACATTGCCTCATTGTTAGCTGGAGAGATTATTCAACAGAGGGGAGCGCAATTCAATAAAGAAAAAGCACTCCACATTAAGACAATGTTAGATAAAAAATTTGATTTATTGTAGGTGAGGCATTGGAAGAATTTCTTCCCAAGGAACTCCAGCTTTACCAAAATGCCCATAATTCATATGTGCTCGATAGATTGGTCTAAGTAGATCAAGTTGGGTGATAATACCTGTTGGAGTGAAATCAAAATGAGTACTAATGATTTTTTCTATTTCACAATCATCGATAATTCCAGTACCAAATGTTTGTACAGAAATTGAAATAGGTTCAGCGACTCCTATAGCATAAGAGATTTGAATTTCAACTTTTTTGCATAATTTCCAAGCAACAAGATTCTTCGCAACAAAGCGGGCCATATAACTCGCAGATCTATCAACTTTAGAGGGGTCTTTTCCACTAAATGCACCACCACCATGACGAGACATTCCGCCATAGGTATCTACAATAATCTTTCGTCCAGTAAGGCCTGTATCACCAGCTGGGCCCCCTATAGCAAATTTCCCTGTAGGGTTAATATGGTATTTAGTTTGTGGTGTGAGTAATCCTGTAGGAGTGAGAACTTGCTCAATAATCTCTTTTTGAATAAATTCTCTTAAATCAGAAGTAGAAACGTTTTCGTTATGCTGATGTGAGAGAACTACAGCCTTTATTTGAGTGGGGATATCATCAACGTATTCTAATGTTATTTGTGCTTTTGCATCGGGTCGTAACCATGAAACAGCTTGCTCTTTTCTTAATGAAGCAGCTCTTTCTAGAAGCCTATGTGAATACATGATGGGAGCCGGCATTAATTCATTTGTTTCATCACAAGCATACCCAAACATCAGTCCTTGATCCCCTGCTCCTTGCTTTCCAGAAGAACTACTTGAGGCATTTACTCCTTGAGCAATATCAACAGATTGTGTATGAAGCAGTGTTTTCACTTCTACTGAGGCGCTATCAAATCCTATTCCAGGCTCTGTGTATCCAGTTGAGGCGATAACATCACGCACAATAGAGTCAACATCTATTGAGGCTGTAGTGGTAATTTCCCCACCAACTAATACAAAATTCGTAGTTGCAAAAGTTTCACAGGCAACTCGAGAAGCAGGATCTTGTTGTAAACATGCATCGAGTACTGCATCGGAAATCTGGTCACAGACTTTATCTGGATGTCCTTCACTCACTGATTCACTAGTAAAAAGGTAATCTTTCATCTATAGATCCTATTATTTTCTTAATGGTGGTAAGGAATCATCTGCTAAAATTCTTACCTGTTTAAATAATCCATCACCTTCACTCTTTGTCTCAATCCCTTCTATATCATTAAGTGCTGTGTGAACTAATCTTCTTTCAAATGGATTCATTGGTTCAAGAAGTTGGCTTCTACCGCTCTTTTTCACTATTTGTGCTGTTTTAAAAGCAAGTCGTACGAGATATTCTTCATGTCGCATACGATAACTTTCACTATCAACAACTACTTTAACATGAGAAACGAGTTGTCCGGCAAATACATTTACTAACAACTGGATAGCGTCTAAATTTTTTCCTTTCTTTCCAATAAGAATTGCAGAGTGCTGTGAAATAATGTTTAACCCAATTTTTTCTGGTTTTCTAAAATTAATTTCTACAGACCCAGGGTAGCCCATTTTTACAAGGAGGGTAGAGAGAAAATCAACAGCTTTTTCTTCAAATTCACTATCATAAATTCTTTTACCATCATCATCTTCTTCTACTACTACGGCTTTTTTACTATTCTCATCTTCATGAATGTGAACTCTAATACGTACGGTTCCTTTTTTAAAGAGGGAACGCTTTCCACTATCTACTACTTCTATATCAATATCTTCTTGAACTAATTTAAGCTCATCCATTGCTCTTGCAATTGCTTCTTGTTCAGTCTTTCCTTCAAATTCTCGAATCATAGAACACTCCTTATCATGTGTTATTTTTTCTTGGAATTCCTTTTGTTTATGGGCAAAGGAACTACAGGAGCTGCTTCAGCTTTCATTTTACGTCTTTTGTTTACAAAAACTTGTTGGCCAATAGAAATCACGTTCATTACCATCCAATAAAGAAGAAGACCTGATGGTGCGTTGTAGAGGATAAAGAAGAACATGATAGGCATACCAAATTTCATAAATTTTCCAGTCATACCAGATTGAGGAGTACCAGCTTGAGAAATGCTGAAAGAAAAAATCATTGATGTTCCATAAAGAATTGGGAGTAAACGAATATCACTACCAATAAGAGGGAGTGAGAATGGTGCAAAATTAATAATTGATTCTGGTAATGAGAGGTCACTAATCCAACCCGGAATAAAGGCTGCTCCACGAAGTTCAAAGTGTTTATTTAATAAACCATAGAGAGCAATAAATATTGGGAATTGGAATAACATTGGTAGACATCCACCAAGAGGGTTAATTTTTTCCCTTTTATATAATTCACCCATTTCAGCATTAAGCTTTGTTGGGTTATCTTTATACTTTGCCTTTAATTCTTCCATTTGAGGATTTAAGGCCTGCATTTTAGATGTCGATTCCATACTCTTTTTACTAAATGGTTGAAGTACAATTTTAATCAAAATAGTGAGTAATATAATAGAAACACCATAGTTAGGAATTAATGAATAGAAGAATTTTAAGAACCATTTAAGGATAGATTCTAACCAACCAAGCCAAGAACTACTATCGAGAGCTTGCTCGAGATTTAGATCAGATAACCCAAAGGAGTTATCACTAGCCTTATTGTAAATGGTCATATTATGCTTTAACTGTGGTCCTACATAAAACCTAAAGACATCTGTTGCAACTGATGCTTTATGGGATGGACGTGAGAAAAAGATTCTCGATTCAAGCAAAATGTTTTTATCTTTTTGTTCAGTAAGTGAAATCGTATATTGAGTTGCATCAGGAATCCCTATGATAGAGAAATACTTACTTGCAATTGCAGTCCAGTTAATAAACTCATCTGTCGAATAGATTCCCTCTTTTATTTTAGGAGTGCTCTTTTTCCCATTTTGCTCAATATAAAAGCGTCTGTATGTATAGTTTCCATCTGGTGCTTTATCAAAAGAAGGACCAATCTGCGGTTCAAACGCTAAAGTATATGCAAATCCATTATAGTTAAGAGGAATAACTTTGTTTTCACTGTTTTTCATTTCAACAATAATTTCAAATAAGTAATCTTCTTCTCCAAAACGGTACGTTTTAGTGATGGTAAAAGGAGTATCCTCTAATTCACCATTTTCATTCACCATTGCAAACTCTTGGCTAAAACGCACTTCATTGCCTGAAATAGAATGATTAAAAGATGCATTTATTGGATTTGTTGTATCATTACCTGCATATAAACTAAAAGCAGGTGGGGCTGAGCCATCATTGAAGATCATCTCAACAGGGACGCCATCATCTAAGTGATCTTTTAATCTAAGTGACGATATCGCGGCACCTTTAGGATCAAATTTTACAATAAAAACATTGGTTTCAAAAGTAAAAGGATTACTTGATGAATCTTCTCCTGTTTGAGCAAAAGAGCCTGGTAGATTTGAGTTCCAGCCATTTTGCACAGCAGCATAAGAAGATGGGACACTTTGTTGAATAGTACTACTTTGGGTGTTCCCTGTAGTAACTGGTTGTACTACTTGTCCAGTACTAACATTTTGTACTTGAGGGACTGGTTCTGGTGGGAAAAAAGTTGTTTGGATTGTTAATCCAGCAACAATAACTACTACCGAAAGAACTATTGCAAGTACGGTATTTTTATCCATGTTCGCTCCATATCACATATCAGTGATCTATTTAAAAGGAAAAATGCAGCATAAAGCTACCTATCTTGTTGGTAAAGATGAGCTTGTTTAAACAAACGAGTTAACTGTTCTTTTTGTTGTTCATGAGATACTGCTTTTCTATTGTATACCACGAATGCAAAATCAAAACCAGAAATAAAATTATTTTTTTCAAGACGCCAAATTTCTTTTATTTGACGCCTTATTTTATTTCGCTGAACGGCATTTCCATAATGCTTAACTGGAATAACAATAACACGATTAAGATCGAGATTATTTTTAGCAATACGCAGTTTTATTCCAGGGCAAGAAAAAGACGTGCCAGAACCAAAAATATTATCTATTTCTGGTTTCTTTTTTACAATTTCTCGTTTAGTAAGGTTTTTTCTCATCACAGACGGATAGCTTTTTTCTTCCCTTAGCTCTTCGACGAGCTAAGATAAGCCGACCGCTCTTTGTAGCCATTCTAGCGCGGAATCCGAATTTTCTATTTCGCTTAGTTCTGCTGGGTTGGTACGTTCTTTTCATAGGAAAATCTCCAAAAATTATCGCTTTACGCGGGATTTATCAGTTTTTAGGGGAATAACTCCCCAAGAGGGCAGTATATAGATGGTAAGGGATTTGTGTCAATAGATTTAGAGTTAACTTATCTACTTGAAAAATAATAGATAGATTATTTCATTTCATAGATTTAACACTTAACCCTTTAATACCTAGATCTGGGAATTGGGTAGCAATTCTTGCAAGAATTTGTTTTTTCTTCATTAAAATAATATTAGACCAAGCAGGATGATCTGTTTCTATTATTAAAATATTGTTAGTAATTTCATAAAGTTTAGCATGAGGAGCAATATCTGGGCCTACAACTTCTATCCACTCTCTCATCATCTGTGCAAGATTATTGTCATTATCTATGTTGAGGCGAGAGAGAAGTAAATCAAGTAATTCCTGCAATGGTTTCTCATTCATACACGTTCACACCTACCATCTTCAATTTTATAGACTAAAGAATCATCCGGAGTAATCTCAGTAAAGTATTGTTCTTTAGGCAAGAATGTAAAAAAAGCTTGGGAATATCCATCTAATTCTTTTAAAAATCTTCCCCTTTTTTCAATATCCAATTCTAATAATACATCATCAATTAATAAAATTGGTTTTTTGTTTGTTTTTTTTCTGTATGTGTGCATTTGAGCAATTCTAAAAATAAGAGAAGCTAATCTCATTTGACCAGTAGAACCAGATTCAGAAAAATAGAGATCATTGTCTATCACATTAAATTTATCTCTGTGTATTCCCGAAATTGTTGTATTCATTCGAATATCACTATCTCGATGTGATTCTAACTTTTCAATAATCTGTTCGACAGTTTCACAATTTCTCCATGAAGGTTTATATGCTATGTGAATATGAGAAGAATTTTGAGAAATGGTATTATATAAATCAGGAAATATGAGATTAAATTCTTTTACCGTCTCTTTTCTCAGTGTTTGAATTCTTAGTCCAACTTCAGCTAATTTTTGATTATACATCGGCAATAAAGAATAATATTGTTCTTTTAAGGCTGCATTTCTCTGTTTTAAGACGCCTCTATATTGCCTTAAATCATCAAAAAAAAGGGGGTCATACATACTCATTGTTTGATCAAAAAAACGGCGTCTATGTTCTGGAGTACCTCGCACAAATTCAATATCGTCATGACTAAATACTATGCATGGAATATTATAAATAAGTTCTTTTCTATCTTTAATTTCTTTTCCATCGATTCTAATTTCTCTTTTTTGAGCCGAATAATTAAAAAATAGGGTAGATTGAATTTTTTCGTCTGTTTCTACCACGGCAGATAGAGAAAAAGTAGGAAAAGAATGTTTACACATTACATTTGATTGAGATGTTCTAAATGATGATCCGTAACATAATGTGTATAAAGCTTCAAGAAAATTTGTTTTTCCTTGCCCATTTTTTCCTACAAGTACAACCTGGGTAGAATCAGTTGAAATAAGAGTATCTTCTAAATTCCTAAAATGTTTAAAACCAACTGAGCGAAATTTCATTAATCTATTTGCATCGGCATAATGATATGAAAATAATCTTTTTCAGGATTTGGTTGTATAGTTACCGCTTTATTTGCCTCTGTAAAACATAAATCAAATTCTTTAGATTGCATTACACGTAGTGGACTCACTAAATACGAGTAATTCATTGCTAAACGAACTGAGGGCCCACTATAGCTGCAAGCAATAATTTCTTTAGCTTGTCCAAAATCACTCTCTTCAGAGCTAATTGTAACAAAATTATCTTCAATATCGAGATAAATTCTCTTTGCTTTATTTTCAACAAGTAATGAAACTCTTTTTAATGCTTCGTTCATTTTATGTATTTCTATTGTACAAATATTTGGTTGATGACCAGGAATTACTCTTCGATAATTAGGAAATTGACCTTTGATGAGTGTTGAATACATAAGCTGAGTTCCAAAAGAAGCAAATATAATTGAGTCAGTAATAAAAAGAGAGATTTCACCTTCTCCAGTTCCCCCTTTTTTTAAAAGAGAAAGGAATTTAGCTGGAATAATAACAGGACTAAATTCAGCAAAAGGTGTTTCAAATTTTCGTTCAATTAACGATAATCTTCTTCCATCTGTTGCGACCATTGTAAGAGAATTTTCTTTTTGTTCTACATAGACCCCATTCATGAAATAACGTGTTTCATCGTCACTGATAGCAAATATTGTTTGATCAATCATCTCAAAAAGATCTTTTTGTCCAATTGGAAAATATGAATCAGTTGGAAACGATTCAAGTTGAGGAAATTTTTCAGAACCAATTGTTCGTAAAGAAAAATCAATTGATTTTTCTTTTGGATGAATAAAGAGTTTTTCACCTACTTCTTCAAAAATAATATGTTCATCAGGAAGAGCTCGTAGAATACCAAGGAATTTATCACAAAAAACCGTTGTAGTTCCACTTTCAATTGTTTCTACATCAATTGTTGTAGTAAAACCAATTTTCTGATCAGTTGCTTTAATAGTAAGCTTGTTGTCGTTTGTTTCTAGTAATACGTTTGAAACAATTGATAAAGTATTTCTTTGGCTCGTAAAATCGAGTGCAAGAATTATCTCTTTTAGTAAGGTATTTTTGGGGCAAATGAACTTCATATAGTTACTCCTAATTCTTATATAATATTATAGTAGTCGTAGTAATAGTATCGTGTATACTGTGGAAAACAGCAATAATTCTTTATACGATATATGCATGAAAAATGATAACTTGTGGATATTTTGTCAAGTTATCCACATTTCTTCCACATCAATCCACAGGTAAAACTAAATTTTTTTATTTATCAACAATGTTTCCCCACTTTATACACATCTTATACAGTTAAGATTCTCTCTTATAATTTTGAATTTGTCTTATCAGATTTTGAACAGAATTACTCATTGCAATATCATTTTTCATCATCCCTTCAACCTTTTGAACAGAGTGCATTACAGTCGTATGATCACGTCCGCCAAACTCATATCCAATCTCAGTTGTTGAAAATTCTGTAATATTTCTTGCAATATACATAGCTATTTGACGAGGTAGTACAACAGATTTTGTCCTCTTTTTTCCTTTAATATCGTAAGCAGAAATACTAAAATAATCAGAAACAACTCTGATGATTGTATCAACTGACATTGTTTGGTCTTTAGATAAAGAGTACGTGCTTCTTAATTGATCTCGGGCAATATCTAAGGTAATTTCTTTGTTTAATAGATTGCTATAAGCAATTAATTTGGTGAGAGATGCTTCTAAATCTCTTACGTTAGTATTAATGCTCTTACTAATATATTCGAGGACTTCACTCGAAATATTACATACTTGTTTTTCACATTTTTTTTGTAAAATAGCTAATCTTGTTTCAAATGAAGGGGGTTGAAGGTCTACGTTTATTCCCCGTGTAAAACGGTTTTTTAACCTATCAGTAATATCTTGTAATTCATTGATTGGGCGGTCACAGGTAAATACTAATTGCTTATTTGATTCAAATAAGTTGTTAAAAATATGAAACATTTCTTCTTGTGTAGATTCTTTTCTTTGAAGGAAGTGAATGTCATCTATAAGTAGAACATCTGCTTTTCTGTATTTATTTCTGAATTGAGGAGTTTTTTTATCTCCAATAGCTCCAATAAATTCATTAGTAAACATTTCTGCAGTTACATATACTACTTGTAGTTCAGGGGTGTTATCTTGAATAAAATTTCCAATTGATTGAATGAGGTGAGTTTTCCCTAAACCAACACCACCGTAAATGAGACATGGGTTATAGCTTACTCCAGGGTTTTTCGCAATAGCCATACTTACATTGTATGCAAATGAGCTATTTTCACCCACAACAAATGAGCCAAATTGATATCCTTGATTTATATTTGGATCATTTGGTTTCTTTTGAGCTTTTGGCATTGGAGCCTTAGTAAATGTATCTTTTTTCTCATTTCCTTGTGTGCTTTTATCTCCTTTAGATTGTGACACATTACCATCTTGTTGTTTCACAATAAGTTCAATTTCTATCTTCTCGCCAGTAAGTTCCTGAAGTAGAGAATTGATAGATGGTAAATATTGAGTTTTGATGTAATCACGAATAAATAATGAAGGTACAGCAAGAACCAATTTATGGTTTTCTGATTCAATATACGTTATTCTGTGTATCCACGTGATACATTCTTGTTCTGGTAGAGATGATTCTAATCGAGTAAGTATCTCTTGCCAAAACGGATAATAGTTCCATTTTTGTTGGTGCATGTTCACTATAATAGCTCAGGAAAAGATGATTAGCAAGCATTGCACAATAACGAAATATAGAATGATAAAATTCCTGTTTTATTTTGTTATAATATAAAGAATTAAATGTGAAAAAAAACAGAGGGTAGTGCTTTACATTACTTTTAAAAAATGGTATCTTAATAAGGAATTCAATTTTTTATCATACAAGGATATAAATAAATGGAAAATGGAGTTTTAGAAGGGGTGCCAGAAGGTACCGCGATTCATCATGACCCAACATTAAATGGAAAAAACCTGAGTAGTTATACAGCTAATAATATTCAAGTTCTCAAAGGATTAGAAGCTGTAAGAAAACGACCAGGAATGTATATAGGTTCCACAGGCCCAGATGGTTTGCATCACCTTGTCTATGAAGTCGTTGATAATAGTATTGACGAATCTATGGCAGGGTATTGTGATTATATTAGTATTATCATAGAGAAAGATAATATTATCAGAGTCGAAGATAATGGAAGAGGTATTCCAACAGAAGAGCATCCTACTGAGAAACTTAGTTCCCTTGAAATAGTGCTCACTCAGCTTCACGCTGGGGGAAAGTTTGATAATGACACATATAAAGTCTCTGGAGGGCTCCACGGCGTTGGTGTCTCTGTTGTAAACGCTTTATCTGAGTGGTTAGAGGTTACTGTATATCGTTCCCCTTCTGTTTTTTATCAACGTTATCAACGTGGGATTCCTGTAGCTCCAGTAACTGTTATAGGTGAAACTGAAAATACAGGGACTGTAGTTCGTTTTAAAGTAGATAATACAATTTTAGATGCAAAAGAATATAGTTATCGTGTTTTGACTGAAAGGTTTAGAGAACTCGCTTTCCTTAATAAAGGTATTCGAATTGCTATTCGGGATGAGAGAGCAGAAGAAGTAAGAGAGCATGAGTTTCATTTTGAGGGGGGAATAAAATCATTTATTACCTATTTGAATGAATCAAAGAAAGCTGTCCACCCAGAACCTGTCTATTTTGATAGTGAAAAAGATGATGTAAAAGTAGAAGTCGCATTGCAATACAATGACCGATACGATGAAGTCTTGTTTACTTTTGTTAATAATATTAATACACGTGAAGGTGGAACTCACTTAGCTGGATTTAGGTCTGGATTAACAAGAGTGATGAATGAACAGCTGAAGAAATCAAAACTTAATAAGAAGTTTGGTGAACCTCTTGCTGGAGAAGACTTAAGAGAAGGCCTTACTGCTGTTATTTCTGTGAAAATAACTAATCCTCAATTTGAGGGGCAAACTAAGATGAAATTAGGAAACCCTAGTGTTCAAGGTATTGTTTCTTCCCTTTTATATGAAAAGCTTAACAACTATTTTGATGAGTATCCATCTGTAATTGAAGCAATTCTCGATAAATCAATTTTAGCGGCTAAAGCACGATTTGCTGCTCGAGATGCAAGAATGCGAATTCGTAAAACGAGTGAAGGTGCTGGTCTTCCTGGTAAACTTGCTGACTGTGCTGAAAAAGATCCTGCAAAATGTGAAATATTCATTGTTGAGGGAGATTCTGCAGGTGGTAG
>CAYZUR010000035.1:0-10529 GCA_964481535.1 uncultured Spirochaetaceae bacterium
TTGTAGAACCAGTTGTTGCACCTAAAGCTGAAGTCGTTGAACCTACAGCTAAAGTTGTAGAACCGGTTGTTGCACCTAAAGCTGAAGTCGTTGAACCTACAGATAAAGTTGTAGAACCAGTTGTTGCACCTAAGCCTGTGGTAGCACCTGTAGTTGTTAAACCAGTTGTTGCTACAGAACCTGTAGTTGTTGTTGAAGATGAAATCTTTAATGTCTATATCATTCATACTAATGATGCGATGGGTGCCATCAATGATAGTGCTATTCCTTATCCGCGCCTTGCAACTCTCCTTAAATGGAATAAGAATGTTCATCCAAGAACACTGCTATTGGATGCAGGAAATAGTTTAAGTGGTTCAGAAATTGCAAATATGAATAAAGGACTTGATGCAGCGACTCTGTATCAAACCCTTGGATATGATGCAATAAGCCCAAGTACTGCTGAGTACGCTTTTGGAGTAGAGCGCCTTATTGAAGGTGTGAAACTAGCAAAAAAGAATAACTACCTCGACATTTTATCTACAAACGTTACTGATGAATCAGGTGATCTACTTTTTACTCCATACAGCATATATGATCTTGATGGATACAGCGTAGGAGTTATTGGACTTAGCTTCCCTCAAGGGGGAGTAGATGGTCTCTCTTTCTATCCAAACGACGCCGTCAGAAAAGGACAATTATTAGTAGATGAAGTTGCCGCTAAATCAGATTATGTTGTAGTTCTTGGAAATATTACCCCATTCTCTCCATACACCGTAGAACAAATAGCTTCTACTATTAATGGAATTGATCTGATTATTGATGGAAAGTATGGCAGTGGAAAACAAGAAATTGGTTCTACTCTCATTGTCCAAGCAGGTGAAAAACTCACCTCTGTTGGTGTAGTTGAATTAAAGATTGTTAATAATGAGTTAGGTACTGTTTCATCGTTTGAAATTACAAAAGATGATGTAGCGTCTCCTGAAACTTCAGCATTAGCTCAATCATTCAATATTACTTCAATCCCACAAGATGAAAAAGTTGCCTCTTTCATCAATTCTCTTAATCAAGAATTATTAGCTAAAAAAGAAGCTGAGAAAGTTCCACCTGCAATTGAAGCGGTTGTTGTAAGTAAAGTTACACAAGATGTAGTCGTTGAAGAAGAACCAATAGTTGAAGAGGTCGCAGTAGCTGAAGAAGTTGCAGTGACAGAAGAAGAAGTAAGTCCTTTAGCTATTCAACCTCAACAAGGTATTACAACGAGCGTTGCCCCAGAAGAGGAAGCAAATACATTTGGGGTAAAAACTTCTTTTGTTGGAACAAAGAATGATGTGCTAGGGACAGCTAATGTTCAAGTTGGGTTCTCTGTGAACCCATACCTAGAGATGAACAAGACTCGTCTTGGTCTCCAAGTATTCTATCTTACTGATGGATCGTTGTTTGATCCATTTAATGCAACTAATGGTAACTTAGATATTGAAAGCGGCATATTAGGTCTATTAAGAAGTTCAATGAGATTTATTGATTACTTCTACTATGGAGAAGAAGGAGATGCTCTATACATCCAAATGGATGATGTAACTCCTATCACCTTCAATAGAGGATTTATTGTTAACAATTATATCCCAACAAGTGGCCCTGCTAACGAAAACATGGGGCTCTATGCTTCATTCCAGACTGGAATGTTTGGTATCCAAGCATTCGTTGATGATATGTATCTCACTTCCTTGTATAGTGGAAATACGCAAAACGCAGCACTACGATTCTCATTTGACATCGGATCAGCGTTTGAAATAGGTGTTGGAACAGTAGTTAACTCAAACAGATCAATTAACGATGTGACTCTTTATCCAACTCTTGATGCTTCTTGGTTAGTAAGAAATACACGGACCTTCCAATTATCACTCTATGGTGGAGCAACGACTTCTGTTGATATGATTCCGTTTAGTATTACCCCTTTGTATAACTCAAGTGGGAGTGGCTTTAGTGCAAAATTCCCGAACTTCCAAGTTACTGGTGGAATTGAGATGACCACCCCTAAGTGGAATATCTCATTAATAGCATCTGCTATGAATGCAACAGACCCACTTGTAGCATATGGTTCCATTAACGAGACCTACTATAGTGGAGAGCGAATTGCTCAATATACTGGAATACAATTCTTAGCTGGTGTCAAAACTCAATACACTGCTGATCGATTTGGACTTGATTTGAGTTACTACCTTCCAATAGAACAGAACTTCTCAAAAATTATCCCTCTCGATGCCTTTCCAACAAGAACTGGTGATACGCTCATCGTTGGAGTTGGTTATACTGGAAAGACCGTAAGTGCTAAAGCTGGAATAAGAAAGTTTGGTGTAGTAAGTAGTCTCAAAGAACTCTTTGCTTTTGATGATGGATTAAATGGATTCTTTAGTGACGCATATGATTTCATTGGTGAAGCTGGTGTTTCAGCTCCATACCTTTCTGGAACATATACTTCTGGACCATTTAGTATCTATGCAGACTTCTCATTCTTAAAAGATGGCAAGTCTAATCTTACGGTTGGCTCTACTATAGATATTGGAACACAAAGTACTGAAATTGTAGAAAGAAAAGAAAAGAAAGATGATGAGCTTACCTATTCATTAGATCTAGGCACATCCTATACTCGATTACTTGCTAGTGGTAGTGACAAGAACTACTTTTCTGTTACTCCTTTGTTGACAGTAGCAAAAGGAAATGTGAGCTTTGGTTTTGGACCACACATCACCTTTGATGCAGATGCTGGAGAGATATATCACCACTTCCCAACTTCACCATTGAGTTTCTCTAACAACGTAACTGGTCTGTTTGCAAAAACATTTGATATAGCATCTGACTTAGCTGCGAGTATTGATCACTTGCAGATTGGAACGCCTCTTGGTGGAAACTTCTTAAGTATTAATAAAACTCAGAGCTATTCAATGGGACCACTTATTAATGTAATGAATACATCAACTGATTCAGCACTACAAAATAAACTCTCAATGATCGCAAAAATTGATACCCAGACTGTTGATATAGACTTGTTTGTCAATGATCTTACAAGTATTCAACTCTCTTCAATGCGTGTAGGGATTACTCCTTTCAAAACATGGGGTGGAGAACTTGGTCTTAGTGGTATCATAAGTGCTAAATTAGCGCCGGGTGATAAACAATTAGATGTAATAACTACCATTGATGGTATCATCCCATTGTCAAAAAAAGAACATAGTTCCCTCGATATCTTTGGTGGATTCTCTACACTCCTAGGGTATGACAGAGCCGATGGATTTAAACAGATGCTCTATAACTCATCTGCTTCATCATTTTTGGGACGATTTAATAACTACATGATAAGCGGCGGAGTCAATGCGACTATGAACAAGGTTACCATCAATGCGATGGCTTCAACTCAGGAAGGGGCTATTTCCTATGGAATGTATAACTCTTTCTTTACAAGAGAAAGAGAAGATATTGTTGCTGGATTTGATGACCAATGGACAAATAGCTCCACAAGTAGTGGAAGAACCTATAGTGTATCTATTGATACCACATTTGAAGGAAAATCATATGACCTATTTGCTTCCTACCTATTGCCTCTCACCTCTTCCTTCTCACCAATTGAAACAGAAGATCTTTTACATCTAGGATTAGATGTTGATGTGAAGAACTTTACTATTGGACTTGAATACACCAGAAGAGGATTCTTAGGAGCAACTAAGGATTTCCTTAACTCAAATGCGGCAATTACAAGCAGGGCAAAAACATTCATTCTTGATAATAATAGTTTAGTTGGCGTCTCCTTAGGAGTTGAGAGTGGAAACTTAGCATTGAATGCAAAGGTAGGCACCTATACATCATTTACGAGTGATAATTCCTACAATGGCGTAACAACTGGAACAACAACTCCATTCCTTTCACTTTCTGCAAATATTAATATGTTCTAGAAACATAGTATCACTTTTTTATAAAGGGTTTCCTCATAGTAGGAGACCCTTTTTTCTGATATAATGCCCTTTATGAAAAGTGAAAATACCATACATATCCTTAATTCCTTAGTTGCTCAACGTATTGCAGCAGGAGAAGTAATAGATAGACCTGCTTCCATTGTGAGGGAACTTGTAGATAACTCTATTGATGCAGGTTCTACGCACATTAGTGTAGAACTTGTTGATGGAGGAATCGAACAGCTCATTGTAGCAGATGATGGAAGTGGAATCCATTCTTCAGATCTTCCCCTTTGTGCCCAATCCCATGCAACAAGCAAAGTGAGTAAGTTAGAAGATTTAGAATCCCTCTCTACAATGGGATTTAGAGGTGAAGCCCTTTATTCTATTGCAGCTGGTGCCCAGTTAACCATAAAAAGTACAAGAGGGGGAGAAATCGGGGCACATATCACATTCGATAATGGTTCTATCGGAGAAGTTATTCCAGGTGGCCCTGATAAAGGAACTGTAATAGAGGTAAACAACCTTTTTGCCCACATCCCAGCTCGTCGTATGTTTTTAAAAACAGGAGTAACTGAAGCGAGGATGGCCAAAATAGCATTAATAGAAAAAGCTGTTGCATTTCCACATATTGCCTTTCAAATGTATCATAAAGGATCCTTAACTGTAGATCTTCCAATTACTAATGCAAAAAGTAGAGTCCTCGATATTCTAAAAACACATAAAGATATCTATCCATCCGCCCTCATTGAAATGGTATACAGTGCCGCTGCTTTTTCCCTCTATGCTGTTGCTACTAAAGAAGAAGTATACAGAAATGATAAAAAGTATATTAATATCTATGTAAATAATCGTATTGTGGATGAATATGCCCTCACTCAAGCAATAACCTATGGGTATGACCCATTCTTACCAGGGGGAGCGTATCCCTATTGTTATCTCTTTATTAGTGTGGAGCCATCTCTCATTGACTTCAATATTCACCCAGCAAAAAGAGAAGTCAAGATTAGAAACAAAGCAGAAATTCACCACGCAGTTGTTACAATGATTAAGCAATTTCTTACAAAAGAACACACTACAACCACAAGGCCGTTAGTGAAAGGGCCCCTCATTCAACATCAGATGTATGATGAAAAAGAGTATCATTATCACTCTTCACCGAGTTCATCTGGAGTAAGTAATAGAGGCTCTCAATACAACAAAGAATTTGTGGAAAAAGAACCTGATTGGTTTCAAAGGGCGAAAAGTGTATTAGAGAGAAAAAGAGAGGAACATAAAGAAGAAACAATTATCACAGCGCCTTCAGTTGTAGACTCACAACACTTTACCTATCTAGGACAACTCTTCTCCCTATTCTTACTTGTAGAGCAAGGCTCATCCTTTTATCTCATTGATCAGCATGCAGCACATGAAAGAATTCTCTATGATGAACTAAAGACTCAAAAGGGGAGTCAACCCCTTATGATACCAATTGAGTTTGAAGTAGAGCGAAGTATTGATACATTTTTACAAGATAATAGTAGTTGGTATGAAGAGTTTGGAATTCATATAGAACGCCTTGGGGACTTATTGTGGTCCCTCACATCGATTGTTCCACACTATAAAATGATAGAGCATGATATTATTGCATCAATTCAGTCCTACAGTGGAGGAAACATTGAAGAGTTGCATAAAATGCTCTATGCAAATACTGCATGCAAGGCAGCAATAAAAGATGGTGATATAATCGATACGGATCGTGCCATTGCCCTCATAAAAAAAGTATTTGACCTCACCTACCCTGTGTGCCCCCATGGAAGGAATTTTGTTGTAGAGATTACAAGAGAGCAGCTTTTTACAAGTGTGGGAAGAATAGTTTAGAGGATAATCCTGTAGATATCATTATTAGAATAGATAATAATATAGTCTATTGATTCTCTAAAAGACTCATCGTTGAGTTTTTCATTAGTAAATAAGTCTTTTAGTGTTAGCAGCAATGAGTGAGAGGCATCATATAACTCAATAGTCACGTTCCCATCAATTTCAGGTGAAAAGCTTATAGTAAAAGAGCCATCAATTTCTTCTATCGCATAGGCAATAGGTTCTAACTTCTTTTCATTACTATTCCTCTCATATTCAAAACTACTTTTCACAAAAGAGGTATCATCGAGAAGGATATCGAGAGTATACACGCCAGAAGGAAAGGGGGTAAGGGATGGCATCAGAAGATCTTCTATAACAAGAGATGAAATAGTATCTTTTTTAACTGGAGAAAGAAGCGCATGCCATGAGTAAGATTGTAAGGGAGAAGTGATAGTGACTCCATACTTCTTATTCACATCAAAATCGAGAGAAACAATAGTAACAGCCAATCCTTGTTGATAAAGAGTAATTTCATCCACTTGAGTATAAACCCTAAAGTCCTTGGTCGTAATTGAATCAACACCAACCAATTGTGTAGGTGAACATGAGATAAGTAATAAGAGAGATATGATGATAAATAGGAAGATACCTTTTTTCATCACATCCCTAGAGCTTCCATTTGCATTACAACAGGATTTGCATAACTACGTAAAATACGCTTACGTAAATCTTCATGTAATCCTTTATAGCGATTTAGGAACTCTTTTGTATTTAAATCTTTATATTTATCAGTAAATCGAGTTGGTCCTTGAAGAAGGTCATAAGCAAAATAGTTTGTATCATGCAGGTGATACCCTATATGAATTTGTCTATCTATCTCTAAGGCAACATCATTTGCTGTTGCATAATCCTCTTTGAGGGGTTTACCAAAGTGAAGATGAACATTTCCTTTAAATCTTCTGAGTCCTCGAAGCATATTTACCACATCTTCATATTTCTTTTTCGTATAGGTTCCATTTAGCCGTTTAGAATACTCTTCTCTCCCTTTGTTGATGTCATTAGGATCATACTGATAAGAGATTGCAACAGGGACTATATTCATCGACTTTATAAGTTCACTAAAAGAAATGCCAGATTTTTTATAGCTAAGATAGAGCATTTTAATGATTGCAGAATTTGTCGTATCTATTCCATCTTTTGTTCTTCCACTTCGTTGGGCGACCCAAATAGATTGCTTTGCTTCTCTAATTAGTTCAACAAAGTACCTTGAGAGGCGAAGAGACTCTGCATACTGCTCTCGTATTGGGAGGTTTCTTTTTACCGTGACTCCCCCATTTAACTTGAACATATCTGTGGTGAATTGGTTTACTAGTAAGTTATCACCAATGGCCATTTCACATATTGGAATCTTAGATTCTAATAGAGCATAATCTAATAAAGCACAATCAAGGACAATATCTCTGTGGTTTGAGATAAACAGGTAAGGTGTTTTTCTATCAAGATGCTCTTCTCCACTAAAGGTAAATTCTGTCATTGAGTTTCTCATAACAGTTGGAAGAAACACTCCAGCTGTAATGAGATGCTGAAAGTCATCATACGAAGAGACTTGATCAAGAAGGGGAAGGATTTGTTCCTTCATCTGATGACTCTTCCACTTAGTTTTTATGATGTTGCCGGCATATAATACTTCTCCCATACTTGATAAAAATGCGGGATATGCTTTTAATCGACCAACAGCATCTAAGACATCTTGTCCACTGTAGGGGGCAATGTCTCTATATAATGATTTATCCATAATTTAGAACTCCACATTGAGCGACTTCATATATTGGCTTCTTTCCCACACAGCAGGTTGATCAAGTCGCTTGTGAGCCAATAAGCCTCTGAAGTCTACAAAGGATGAATAGTTATTTTCATCCATCCAAGTATCTAAGACCTTAAGCATTTCGCCAATAACAGGAAGCCCCTGTTTTAAGACAGCAGTAACTATCTGCACAGCTTTTGCTCCACTTAAGAGCAGTTTTATAAGAGCTTGGCCATCGTGAATACCATTTGAAGCACAGATATCGCCATTCAGGTAAGCACTTAGAAGAGCACTCCATTGAAGAGCCTGACCATAGTCATTTGAGTTAGAAAAATTCACTTTTGGTTTCAATTCCATCTTTTTGATGTCGATATCTGGTTGATAAAAACGATTAAATAAAACAAATCCATTAATATTCATATCATCAAATTTTTTGATCATGTAGGCAAGAGAAGAGAAATGGGGACCAATTTTTAATGAGATAGGTAATGTAGTTTTATTCCTTAAAGAAGATACTACTTCAATGTATTCACTCTCTATTTCTTCACTACTCGTTTTCATGTTAGAAGGAAGAATGTACTGATTTATCTCTAACGCATCTGCCCCTATTGCACTAAAGCGGTCAACATAATCGACCCAACTACCGAGACTTCTGCAGTTCACACTTGCAATAACTGGGATATCGAGGGCATCCGTTGCTTTTTCAATGAGAGTAAGATAATTATCTATATAAAAATTACGGGAAGATTCTTCAATAAAATCTTTTCCATCTGCATGAGCCGTATAGCCACTACTTTGCTTAATCATCTGTGCTGATTGGCTATCGATTTGTTCTTCAAATATTGATTTTACTACAACGGCTCCAGCACCTGCATCTTCACATTTTTTAAGTCCATCGAGGGTAGAAGTGAGAGGGGAAGAGCCGATAATAATCGGGTTCTTTAACTCTAATCCCATATATGTAGTTGCACTCTTTTCCATACAAATCCTTCCTTTTACATCAATATTACCACCATACAGAGATACCATTTTAGAAAGTAATACTATATGGTTATTCCATTGTACAACTTTTTCTTAATCTTTGATATATACTTTTATAAAGATAGGGAACAACGTATACCATCTTCTTACATAGAAGCAGAAAGTCTATACGTAACGTAAACTCAACTCATTGAGGCAAAGAGGAAATAGTTACAAAGGATTCGTATTGTTGATTGTAATGATGGGAAGGAGACCCTTCCCATTAAGGAGAATTATCTGATAAATAACTCTTGAGGATATTCAATAATCTTTTCACATCCATTTTCAGTTACCAAGAAGGGTTCACTGCACTCAAAGCCATATGTGTCGAGCCAAATTCCTGGCATAAAGTGAATTGTCATTCCTTTTTGTAGGACAGTTTTATCTGATGGCCTTAAAGAAACTGTATGTTCACCCCAGTCGGGGACAAAGGCAAGACCAAATGAGTATCCAACGCGGGAGGGTTTTTCTATCCCAGTTCCTACGAGTTGTTCTCTCCAAATAGCTTCAACCTCTTCTGCTGTTACGCCAGGTCCTATTCGTGAAAGGGTTTTTTGTAATCCATTGACTACCACGTTACTTACGTGGAGGAGGTCTTTAGGAGGTTCCCCTATATAGAGAGTTCTACTAAGAGGGGCGTGATAGTGATAACGAGCAGAACCAAGTTCTAATAGCACTACATCATTTTTTTTGTAGTTTCTGTCTAATGAGTAGGTAAGGTGAGCACTGCTCGTTCGTAATTCACTAGGAATGATAGGAAATATTGCAGGGCTATCGCCTCCGTACTCGTCAGTTCCTCTAATTTGCTGTGCTGAAACTAGAGCTGCAACTTCTCTTTCCGCTACCCCCTCTTTTATGGTCTCAAGGGCAGTATCCATTGCATTCACTGTAATTCTACCGGCTTGTCGTATGTAGGTAATCTCTTGTTCTACTTTTATAGTTTTTACCCATCCAACCAAGTTCTGTGCATCAACAATTTTTATGTAAGGGAGTTCTTTTTGTAATGTGAGGTACATTTTAGGATTTGTCCAATAGCCATCCATTTCAATAGCTAAGACGTTTCCTTTCCCTTTTAAAATAGTTGCAACATATTCCATGGTGTGGATATAGCGAGATTGTACATATTCATCTTTATAGCCAAAAATATTATCAGATGGAAGATAGGTAGTCATCCTTGCAGCATTAGAGTCTTGCTTTCGTCCAAACCAGATAGGATGTTCTTCTTTCAAACTAATAACGAGGCCTTGATGAACATAAAATGACCAACCATCAAAGCCACATAGATAGTTCATATGGGAGGGATCTAATACTAGCAACAGCTCAATCCCTCGCCTATCCATCGATTCTTTGGTGAGTCTTACTCGTCTATTATATTCTTCTTGAGTAAAAGGAAGCTTTTTCATAATGTACTTCTCCTATCTATCGATGGTGATACCTAAGTTTTTATCTTTTGCTATGGTGTAAGCCATCACGGCAACAACAGTATCTTGCACTCCAACTCCTGTTAAATCGCATACACTTATTTCAGTATCATTCACTCTTCCCTTTTTCTTACCACCAATGACATCTCCAAGTTCACGCACACGAGAGAGGTCTTTAATAATACCTCCAGCTGTTGGTACTCTGAGTTCTCCAAGGCGAGTAGATTGACTTAACAAGTCACATGCTATGATATCTGTTTTTTCAAATACTTTTGCATAGAGTTCTTGTTTATAATCAGCATCACTTCCCATACTGGTGATATGGAGGCCCGGGTGAGTCCATTCAGGAGAAAAATAGGCTTTACGGGATGGGGTTGTGGTGACAATGATGTCACAGTTTTTTGCAAGTTCTTCACCACTCGTTGCAATAACAACATCAATATGTAGGGACTCTTTTATATCATCTACAAAGCTTTTCTTCCTTTCATCTGAGTCGATACATATTGATGTTGT
>CAYZUR010000036.1:0-10376 GCA_964481535.1 uncultured Spirochaetaceae bacterium
GTATACGGTTAGATATTGCTAATTCAACAATTATTTTCTCAATAAATGAGTTGAAATGGAAAAAAGGGAAAATCCCCCTTGGCGTTACATACTTTTCACTAGTATATTCAGAACATACACATTTATTTCATTCCTATTATTTGTTAAGAGAAAAAATATCTTATACTGAAGAAATGGATACAACTAAAGTGTGGATAGATGATAAAGTGGTAGTGGGAAAGTTGGTGGTGAGGTCGTGTGAAGACCAAGATACAATTGAGCTTAAAGAAGGAACTAAAAAAGTCTCTTCTTTACTCGCTAGTTGGCACATAGAGTCATCTCTTAGGTGGTGTATTCCGCTCTTAGTTGATGATGTTGGAGTCATTGCTGTACTAGGAAAATGTTTTTTAGGTAAAGATAGGGTCGCAAAAAGAGCTCTACTCTCGCCCCTTGCTGATAAATTAACTACATTATATAGTGTACGGATAATAGAAGGATAGAATTGTGGACAAAGAAAACGAAGATAAAAAGAATAACGAACCAGAAAAAGATTCACGCGGGTCTAATAACAACTCAGATAATGATAAAAAAGATGGTGGCGGCGGGTATTGGTCTGGAAATAAGGGCAATAATAATAACAAAAATTCTCCAAAGAATGGGCCTCCTAATGGACCCAAGTTTGATTTTAATAGAAAAAATCGACTAGCCTTAGGGTTTTTCGTATTTCTTATTTTTACATTTTTAATCATGCTTTTTAATGATGGGTCACAGCTAGGACTTCAAGAGGTCCCTTATAGTGCCTTTTTGGAATATGTTGAATCGAAACAAGTAAATTCTGTAGAAATTCAGGATGAACGTTTTATTACCTTTAATTTACGTAATAGCATGAGTGCCACTACCCGAATTCCATACGATGATGATAACTTAATGGATATTCTTAAAGCGAATAATGTACAAATAACAGGTACTGTAGAAGGTGTCTCTTTTTTACAACTTATTCTGCAAATGCTTCCATGGATTATTTTCATTGGATTCACGGTAATGCTCTGGCGTCAAACGAAAGGAGCTAATGGGAATGTAATGTCCTTTAGCAAATCAAAAGCTAAAGAGTATATGGATAGTGATGTTAAAACAACATTTGATGATGTTGCTGGTCAAAAAGAGGCTAAGTACGAACTTCAAGAAGTTGTAGATTTTTTGAAAAATCCTAAAAAGTTTCTCGACATTGGAGCAAGAATTCCTCGAGGTGTTCTGTTAGTGGGTCCTCCTGGAACTGGTAAAACTCTTCTTGCTCGAGCAGTAGCTGGGGAAGCAGGTGTAGCCTTTTTCCATATGAGTGGATCTGATTTCGTTGAAATGTTTGTAGGTGTTGGAGCTTCTCGTGTAAGAGATCTTTTTGAACAGGGGAGAAAGCATTCCCCAAGTATTTTGTTTATTGATGAACTTGATGCTGTTGGAAGAACTCGTGGCTCAGGCCTTGGTGGTGGACATGATGAAAGAGAACAAACTCTGAATCAAATGCTTGTTGAAATGGATGGATTTGATACCAATTCTGGTGTTATTGTCATGGCAGCAACAAACCGCCCTGACGTATTAGACCCAGCTTTATTACGCCCTGGTAGATTTGACCGACAAGTTGTTGTCGATATGCCAGATGTGAGTGAAAGAGAAGCTATTATTGCTATTCACTGTAAGAAAATTAAAATGGATGTAGATGTTAACTTAAATAGAGTAGCAAGAGCTACACCCGGAACAAGTGGTGCAGATCTTGCAAACCTTGTAAATGAAGCAGCGCTGTTTGCAGCACGTAGTAAAAGAAGCACTGTTGTCATGGAAGACTTCGAAAAAGCTAGAGACAAAATACTCTTAGGAGTTGCAAAAGTTTCTAAGATTATGACTGTAGAAGAGAAAAAAGCCACTGCGTATCATGAGTCGGGGCATGCACTTCTCCACTATCATTTAGAACATCTAGACCCATTACATAAAGTTACCATCATCCCTCATGGAAGAGCATTAGGACTTACTATTAGCCTTCCTGAAAAAGATGCATATACGAAAAACAGAAGTGCACTATATGATTGGATTAAAGTCTGTATGGGTGGATATGTAGCTGAAGGAATCATCTATGGTGAAACTACTACAGGGACAAGTAACGATATTAAGCAAGCGACTGATATCGCTCGTAAAATGGTAACTGAGTGGGGAATGAGTGATTTAGGATTCATTGGATTTGGTAAAGATGATGAACCTCTCTTCTTAGGACGAGAAATCGCTCAACACAAAGATTATTCAGAAGATACAGCAAAGAAGATTGATGTTGAGATATCTAAAATATTAGATGGTGCATTAAAAGAGACTCGAACTATTCTCACCGACCATCGTGATCAACTTGAAAAGCTCACCTTAGCTTTAGTTGAACATGAAACTCTTGATGATAAAGAAATTAGAGAGTTGTTAGGGTTTGAAAAGAGTAAACACACCACTTCTTTATTGTAAGAAGTGGCGTAATTGGAAAAAATATGGGAAAAGATTCACAGTACACACGCAACTTTTGTATTATTGCGCACATTGACCATGGTAAGTCAACATTAGCAGATAGGTTTATTGACAAAGCACAGCTGGTTACCACTCGTGGGCCCCTTCAACAACAGATGCTCGATAATATGGACATTGAAAGGGAGCGTGGAATAACAATTAAAAGCCAGGCAGTTACCATCCCGTACGTAGCAAAAGATGGTCATACCTATGAGCTTAACCTTGTTGATACTCCAGGTCACGTTGACTTCTCATATGAAGTGAGTAGGGCTATAGGCTCCTGTGAAGGAGCTCTCTTGCTCATTGATGCATCCCAAGGAGTTGAAGCTCAAACTCTTGCTAATATGTATATGGCAATGGAACTTAATCTAGAAATTATCCCAGTAATCAATAAAGTTGATCTTCCTAGTGCAGATATTGATGCATGCTTGCATCAAATAAATCATGACCTCGGCCTTGATTCAGATTTGACTGCCCTCGTTTCTGCGAAAACAGGACTCGGGGTAGATGACCTATTTGAAACTATTGTTGCCCATATTCCTCCTCCAAAAGGGGATCCAAAAGCTCCCTTGAGAGCACTCATTTTTGATAGTCATTATGACTCATATAGAGGGGTAATCATTCATTTCAGAATTTTTGATGGAAGTGTAAAAAAAGGTGATTCTATTCAGCTCATGGCAACAGGAGGTGAGTACATTCTAGAAGAATTGGGTGTGTTTAAGATGGGGCTCTCTAGTCGCGATGAACTAAGTGCTGGCGATGTTGGCTATGCTGTTGCTGGAATTAAGACTATTAGCGATATTAGAGTAGGGGATACTATTACAACCACGATAAACCCATGTAAGAAACCACTTCCTGGATTCAAAGAGGTAAAACCTGTTGTATTTAGCTCTATTTATCCAGTTGATTCAAATGATTATGAAGAATTACAGGAAGCAATTGATAGACTTAAATTAAATGATGCCTCCTTAGTATATGAAAAAGACTCTTCGGCTGCCCTTGGGTTTGGTTTTCGTTGTGGATTTCTTGGAATGCTTCACTTAGAAGTTGTTCAAGAACGGATAGAGCGGGAGTTTGACCTCTCAATTGTCTTCACTAGTCCCTCTGTTCGCTATATTGTATATATGAAAGATGGAGAGAAGAAGTTTATCGATAATCCTCTTAGCTATCCTGAACCTATGCATGTAGATTTTGCAGAAGAACCCTATATTCAAGCTGAAATAATCACCCCAACGACTTACGTGGGAAACATTATGAGTTTATGTATGGAAAAACGGGGTATTCAAGTTGCAATGAATTATCTTGATGAAAAAAGAGTTGAACTTATCTATGAAATGCCCCTTGCTGAAGTACTATTTGAGTTCTATGACAGATTAAAATCTGTTTCAAGGGGATATGCAAGTTTTGATTACCATGTGATAGCATATCGTCAAACAGACCTTGTAAGACTCGATATCCTCGTAAATGGGGAACCCGTTGATGCCTTAAGCCAGCTCGTATTTAGAAGTAGTGCCACCTCTCGTTCTCGTCAGGTCTGTAGTCGCTTAAAAGATGAGATACCTAGACAGATGTTTAAAATTGCTATTCAAGGTGCCATTGGGGGCTCTATCATTTCAAGAGAGACTATTAATGCATATAGAAAAGACGTTACAGCAAAATGTTATGGTGGTGATATTGGAAGAAAAAGAAAACTTCTTGAAAAGCAAAAAGAAGGAAAGAAGAGAATGAAGATGGTGGGGAATGTTGAAATTCCACAGCAAGCTTTCTTGGCAGTACTCAAAACAACAGACAATAAAAGTTAATCTCTTACAGATAAATAAACTTACAATCGACTTCATCGTACATAACGATGGAGTTTTTTTATATAGAGCAGGGTTCTTGTAATAAAATTGTAAACGTTTACAATTTCTTCTTGACAACTCAGCAAAGGTGTGTGAACATAGATATTATAAGGAGTTTCAGCCGTGAGAAATGTAGTGCTTTCTATGGAAAAGATTGACAAAAGATTTGCTGGTGTCCATGCTTTAAAGGGGGTGGACTTTGAACTTGTCGAAGGAGAAATTCATGCTCTTGTAGGAGAGAATGGAGCAGGAAAGTCGACACTCATGAAAGCTCTTACTGGAATCTTCCCAAAAGATTCTGGAGAGATTCACTACATGGGCAAATTGTTCAATCCACAAGGACCTAAAGAAGCCCTCGATGTAGGGATTGCGATTGTTCACCAAGAGTTGAACATGATGGAACACCTTAGTGTAGCTCAGAATTTATTTATTGGTAGGGAGAGTACAAAGAAAACTTCCTGGTGGCTTGATGAGAAAGGGCAGAATGAAAAAGCAAAAAAGCTTTTTAAACGCTTAAATATGAATATTGATCCTGAAGAAAAATTAAGTAATCTCACTATTGGTAAACAACAGATGGTAGAAATTGCAAAAGCTGTTTCTCACAATCTTAAAATTCTTATTCTTGATGAACCCTCTGCCGCATTAACTGAAAAAGAAATTGATGATTTATTTATCATTATGCGTGACCTTGCTAAAAAAGGGGTCGCTATGATTTATATCTCCCACCGTCTTGATGAGATTGGCGTTATTACCGATAGAGTAACAGTCTTACGTGATGGTGAATATGTAGGAACTAAGAATACCAAAGATATTACAAAAGAAGAGATGATTAATATGATGGTAGGGAGAGTCATCTACGAAAAACCAAAGAAACACTCTAATGTCCTACCTAACGCTCCTGTAGTTCTAAAAATTGAAAAGTTAAATGCAGGAAGACAAGTCCAAGACGTTTCATTTGAATTACATGAAGGGGAAATCCTTGGATTTGCAGGACTGATGGGAGCTGGAAGAACAGAGACGATGAGAGCTCTCTTTGGAGCAGACAAAGCAACAGGCAACATCTATATAAATGGGAAGAAGACCCTTATTGAAAATCCAATGGATGCAGTAAGAAATGGAATTGGGTATTTATCAGAAGATAGAAAAAGATATGGACTTGCAGTAAGACTTTCTGTTCATGAAAATGCAATTATGTCTAGTTTTGAAGATCTTGCACCTGGTTTTTTTCTTCCTCGTAAAGAGATGAAAAAAATAAGCAAAGAGTATACAGAAAAACTAAAAGTAAAGACTCCTTCCCTTGATCAGATAGTAAATAACTTATCTGGAGGGAATCAGCAAAAAGTTGTTATTGCTAAGTGGTTAATCAAAAATAGTTCTATTCTTATATTCGATGAACCCACCCGTGGAATAGATGTTGGGGCAAAGAGTGAAATTTATCATCTAATGAATGAACTTGTCCAAAAAGAGGGTAAATCTATCATCATGATCAGTAGTGAACTTAATGAAGTTCTCCGTATGAGTGATAGAGTTGCTGTAATGTGCGAAGGGAAACTTACCGGTATTGTTAATATTGAAGATGCGAAAAGTGAAAAAATAATGGCTCTTGCAACAAGCAGATCATAGGAGTGGGATGATATGAGTAATAAAGTAAAAACTATAACAAATGATTTTAAAGAAGGGTTGAGCTTAAGTAAGTTATTAGCGCCTCTAGCCCTTGTAATTGTATACGCATTTTTTTCCTTGTTTGGAAGAAACTTTTTTTCCTATACAACAATGGTAAATATCTTAGACTCCTCCTACTACATAGGATTTCTTGCAATAGGAGTTACCTTTGTTATTATTACAGGGGGAATTGACTTATCGTGTGGAACAGTGATGATGGCTGCTACTATTATTGGTGGAACAGCCTATAAAACATGGGGGTGGCCAATGTGGCTCTCTCTCATCCTTATCATTGTTGTTTCTACTTCTTTTGGTCTTTTTAATGGAATTATGGTCTCTCGCCTCTCGCTCCCTCCATTCATTGCCACCCTTGGGACGATGATGATTTCTTTAGGAGTTGGCTCTATTGTTTCAAACGTAAGAAGTGCTACATTCCCAGCTCGTGGCGCTGAAGATGGATGGTTCAAAGGAATTTTTAAGTTTATTACAGAAGATAATACTTCGCTTCCCACAGGAGCAATTGTACTTTTTGGTACCGCCTTTATAGCCTTCATTATTCTCACTCGTACAAAGATGGGACGTTACATCTTTGCAGTAGGCAGTAACAAAGAAGCAGCTCGATTAAGTGGTGTGGATGTTCAGAAATGGGAAATGATGGCCTATGTAGTATCTGGCTTTTTAGCAGGTCTCGGTGGTATTGCATTCGCTGCTGTCTATACAACAGTTATGCCAGCTCAAGGGCAAGGATTTGAGCTCTATGCAATAGCAGGTGCTGTTATTGGTGGAACCTCTCTCTCTGGTGGCGCTGGATCTATTTTTGGTACAATGATTGGTGTCTATATCATGAGTGTACTTAGAGCTGGACTCCCTTCAATGGATTTACAATCACAATATCAAACTTTCTTCACTGGTGTTGTCGTTCTCGGGGCTGTATTACTTGACATCTATAGAACGAAAAAATCATCAGAAGTGAAAATAGCTGCTCCATCAGTACTCTATAGAGATAAAGTAATGAATGAAATTGCTAAGTTGAAAACTGAAGGAACTGTAAAAGCTGAACAAAAAATTACCACATTGAAAAATGAAATGAAAGTTACGTATAAAGAGATGGCAAGGAAAGAGAAATTAGAAAAAGCAGCACTTAAAAAGAGTGAGAAAGAGTTTAATAAATAGGTTTTTCAGCTGATATTCAGCTGATAAAAATATGTTTTAGATAAGGAGCGTATGCTCTTTAAATTTTAGGAGGTAGACATGAAGAAAACCTTAATAGCCTTAATGGCTCTGGTTGTTCTCGTTTCATTAACCCCACTGTTCGCTCAGGGGACACAAGAAACAGGTAAGCCATACATCGCAGTTGTTTCTAAAGGGGAACAACACGATTTTTGGCAACAAGTAAAATTAGGAGCAAACGCTGCTGCTAAAGAATACGCTGTAGATATTACTTTTGAAGGTCCTCCTTCAGAGAGTGATGTACAAATTCAGGTTGAAATGCTAAATAGCGCTATGGCAAAAAACCCTGTGGCTATTGCTCTTGCAGCTTTAAACACAAGTAGCGTTCTTGACCAACTTCAACAAACAAAGAGTGCAGGAATTCCTGTAATCGGTTTTGACTCTGGTGTACCAGAAGCTCCGGTGGGATCAATTTGGGCAAATGCTGCAACAAATAACTATGCTGCTGCTGGTGTAGCTGCACAAAAAATGTTTGAAGTTATTAAACCACATATCCTCAAAGCAACTGATGCAAAACCTGTAAAAATCGTGGTTATGAACCAAGATGCTTCAGGTGAATCACTTCTTAGCCGTGGTAAAGGTTTTAGAGACACAATGGTTAAATTGATTGTTGATAATACTCCACACACAATGAACGATCTTGCTGTTGTTGGTAACACTGCTTATATCGCAGCTGACAGCCCAACAAAAGGGAAGAAAGTTCATATTGAAATGGTAGTTCCTGCTTCAGCCGCAATGACTGATGCAACAAACGCTACACAGGCTGTATTAAACAGAGCTACTTCAGACAATATCCTTGGTATTTTCTGTTCAAATGAAGCTACTGTTAAAGGCTTACTCGCAGCAACAAATGATGGTGCCGCATTAAAGAACAATTCAATGTATAAAAATATTGTTGTTGTTGGATATGATGCAGGTGCTGCTCAAAAGAACGCTGTTCGTAAACAATACTTCCTTGGATCAATCACACAAGATCCTTACATGATTGGATTCAAAGCTGTAGAACTCGCATACAAAGCATACAAAGGTGAAAAAGTTGCCGATGTTGACACAGGTGCAAAATTCTATAACTACATGAACATGGACGATGCTGATATCTCTGGATTAATCTATGATTGATCTAGTTCGTTAGACATTTTTAATGGGGTCCACATAGGGCCCCATTTTTTAAAGGAAGTACTTTGTATGAGTTCTACTCATCACCCGATCACAATTAAAGAAGTTGCAAAAGATGCTAATGTTTCTATAGCAACAGTATCAAGAGTATTAAATAATCATGATTCTGTTACTAGTGAGACAAGACAAAATGTGCTGAGAGTGATGAAACAACTTGGATACAATAGAAATGAAGTTGCTAGATCGCTTAAAATGCGATACACGAATACTATTGGGATAGTTGCTCCGAAGCTGAGCAATGTCTATTTTATGGAAATAGTAGAAGTGATGGATCAACTTCTTACTCCACTTGGTTACACAATGATTATTAGTTGTTCAAACGATAGTGTTTCTGAAGAACAAAAAAGAATTCAAGTCTTGCTTGATAGGAACGTTGATGCCCTCGTGGTAATCCCTGCTGGCTTGCAAGGTCACCATCTTACCACTAAATCAATATCTCGCGTACCTATTGTCTTGGTTGACCGCTACATTGAAGGGGTCAAAGCAGATGCTGTTCTTGTAAATAACCGCTATGGTGTGAGTGAGATGATGAAGGCTCTTTATAAAGAAGGATTTACCCGTATTGGCTATATTGGAGGAGATAATGATATCCTCACTGCTAATGAGAGGTATGCTGGCTATCTTCAAAGTATGCATGAACTGCACCTTCCTGTTGAAAAAGAATTTATCTATCTACATGGTACGATGTCAATCAAAGATGGTCGTAGAGCAATGGAGGAGTTCTTTACAAAAGAAGATCCACCTAAAGCATATCTTATCGCAAATGATCTATTACACTTAGGGGTTACAAGCCACCTGATAGAAAATCTCCCACTAAAAATACGAAATCAATATGTGGTAGCCAGTTTTGACTATCTTAGTTATTCTCCTCTTTTAGTGTTTTGTCATTATGCTATGAGACAACCTCAGGAAATTATAGGCTCTGAAGTAGTAAGGTTATTGCTAAAAAGATTGCGAGGAGACTCAGTAAGTCCTTTTGAAAAGATTATTATTACACCAGAGTTAAAGATAATTGATAAAAGTGTCCTCACATAATTCTATTTTCTATCAAAAAAGATATTCTTTCCTTTGATAGATAACACAATACCGTGAATTATTTTGACATCACTTCCTAACAATGCTAACTTTCTTGCCCCCATTCCTACACTAAACATTACTCTGTTATCTACCCTCTTATCTGCTGCAATAGAGACAGCAGAACCAACGGCAATTCCTAAATCGCCTGTATTAAAAGCACAAGGGGCAAAAGGGAACTTCTCTTTTTCCTCACAATTAGCAAAACCACATAGTCCACAATTATCTAGTCTCATAGGGTGAATTGATGTGCCAATGAGAACTAATCCATCACTATTGATAAGATTTTGGGCATCTCTTAAGAAGAAAGAAGCAGCTTCTCCCCTCTCTACCATATTTTTCATCTCATTTGCTATTTCTTCTTTGCCTATCGTATTCACAAAAGCAATGCGTAGATTATCGACTCCTTTCGCCTTAGGAGCTGTTCTTGCTGCTACCATCATAGCTCTTGCTACATCAATAACAGCATCTTCTTTTAGATCTTCTTCAAATAGAGTGTTCTTATTCATAATAAGTTATTATAACAAATAAGAATTTTCTATTCCACTGTAAATGAATGTGTGTATACTTAAGGAAAGAGAGGGCATTCATGAAAAAACGATTAATAAAAGGCCTTATTATATTTTTCTCAATTGTACTCATTCTCATAGTATTATTCTTTGTTGCAATCGAAGTGGGTGAAAATCAACTCGTAAAACAGATAAATACCTCTGAGAATATTAGGGTATCTGAGATAAATATTAATCTTTTCACCGCTAAAGTAATAATAAAAGATCTATTTTTTAAAGAACAGGTTCTTAATATACAAGCAACAGAAATGTCGTTAGACCTCCCTTTCAATGAAATACTAGACCTTGCTTTCACAAAAGAAAAAGAATT
>CAYZUR010000037.1:0-10344 GCA_964481535.1 uncultured Spirochaetaceae bacterium
TAATAAAAATCCTCCTCTAGAACAAGGGCTTACTTAAATAAAATACTTTTACCAGCACTTGATAAAAAAACACAAGTATATAATCTCATGATAAGAAGAGCCATGTTTTGTAACAAAAGATTTTGCTTATAAGATCATACACCAATTTTCTATTCTTTCCCCTCATGAACTACTTTAATACATACAATTTCCCCGATGAGAAGAAGGTCTTTGTGTACAGATGATTCATGTAGGAAGATATGACTGGATCGATCTGGCAAGTTTTTCTTTTTGGTATTTTTTATAATCTGTTAGATAAAAACCATACTATCAACTATACTATTTCTTTTATATAAGAAACTTTTGTATTTCCCTTATATATATGCTAATATAAAAGGAACTCTATAGGAGGTGATTGCTTTGATAGTACGCGAAACATATATGAAGAAAATCCGCTCCTTCATGGGAATACCCGTCGTGAAGGTGATTACAGGAATGAGACGTTGTGGAAAAAGTGTCATCCTAGAGCTCACCAAAGAAGAAATACGCATGAAAGGAGTACCTGAGGAACAGATATTCTCACTCAACTTCGAATCATTGCAGTATGAAGATCTGAAAGACTACAAGGTATTGTACAAGACAATCATAGCTGCGGCCAAGGCGGCAAAAGGAAAGCTATATTTGTTCATCGATGAGATCCAAGAAGTCGAATCATGGGAGAAGGTGGTCAATTCTATCAGAGTAGATTGTGATTGCGACATCTACATCACCGGTTCCAATGCAAGACTTCTTTCAGGCGAATTGGCAACCTTGTTGTCGGGTCGCTATGTAGAAATCCATGTCTACCCACTTTCTTTCAGTGAATATATTGAATTTGCAGAAGCTAACCAAGATGAGAACTTCCTGAGCAAAGAGGAGCATTTCTCCAATTTTCTCCGTTATGGAGGACTTCCTGGAATACATGAGATGAACTGGGATAAAACAGTGCTGATGCCGTATCTGAGGGATGTGTTTAACTCTGTCCTTTTGAAGGATGTGGTCAAACGAAATAATATCCGCGATATTGACCTCCTTGAGAAGGTAAGCCTGTACCTGATGGACAATATCGGCAATACATTCTCACCTAAGACTATCAGTGATTTCTTGAAAAATCAGGGACGGAAGCTGAGCACTGAAACGGTATATACCTACATCAATGCATTAAAAAGTGCATTTCTGGTTCACAAGGTGCCTCGCTTCGATATCAAAGGTAAACGACTTCTTGAGACCCAAGAGAAATACTTTGTCTCTGACTTAGGTCTGCGTCACGCAACGCTAGGCTATAGGGACAATGATATAGGTGGACTACTGGAGAATGTGGTATTTCTGGAGTTGCTTCGTAGGGGATGGGCTGTAAACATCGGAAAACAAGGTTTCCTTGAGGTTGACTTCATAGCCACAAAGACTAATGAGAGACTGTATATCCAGGTGTGCTACATCTTGAATGAGGGCAATACACAGCGAGAATTTGAACCTCTTGAGACTATAAATGACAATTATAAAAAAATCGTGCTCTCCATGGACTCATTGATGAGCTTCAATCGCAAAGGTATACGTCAAAGAAATATCATCGAATTTCTACTAGACACATAAGGAGCAGAGCTCTTTACTAATGTTTCTGTGAGATAGGATAGATAATAGTTAAACGATAAAAATATCGAGATGTCTTTTCGTTCTTAAAGAAAGAAAAAAACCCAACAATCGCAATAATATAATTAACTAGTAGACAATAACTATATATTTTACATAAGAATAGTTAAAACACCCCATTTTCAAATCATTGTCCATCGAGATACTATGTAATTTATAGATAGAAAATAATTATAAGAGGGTACAATGGAAAGTATAAGAATATTTGGCGACTCAATAATGAAACGAGTAGTGTTTAGTGAAAAAGAAAATCGATACAAAATGCTTCCCATTGAAGATGTTAATAATCTTGGTTCGAGATTGGGTTTGGAAATAGTTAATAGCACAATTTTCGGATGTACAATAGGCAAGGGAATGCAATTACTTCAACGAGCATTTAACAAAAATCTTTCTTGTGATTACGTTTTATTGGAGTTCGGAGGAAATGACTGCGATTTTTTGTGGGAAGATGTTGCATTGAGACCCAATGATTCCCATCAACCAAAGACACCTTTAGCAGTCTTTGGTGATACACTCAAATCGATGATTTCCTTACTTACTGATCATAATATTGTCCCATTACTCACAACACTTCCTCCCATTGATTCAGATCGCTATTTAACGCATATATGCCGAACTGGTCTCGATAAGAAGAATATTCTTTCTTGGTTAGGTGACATAAAATCAATTGAACGCTTTCAGGAACAATATTCCCTCCTCATAGCAAAAATTGCATTAGAAACTAATACGCGTCTTATTGATATTCGTAGCGGCTTTCTTAAACGAAAAGATTGTCAATCTTTGCTCTGCATAGACGGTATTCATCCTAATGAACAAGGACATGATCTAATTCTTAGTCTATTAGGAGAGTATCGAGAAACTCATTCACATACCTCAAAGAGAGGACTCTAGGAGAACCAATAATAGAGATTGCAATATCACTTGATTCAGGCTTCTATTAGATTCTGTTAAAGAGCAGCTAAAACGCTCTTAAGTTGACCTATTTTGAGAGGAGTTACCCCACCGGTGACAAATCCTTTTATGGTACCGTCAGAGGCTACAACGACGAGGATGCTCTCATCACCAGAAGGGATAGCAGCCTTTTTGGCAAACTTCTCTGTCTTAGAGACAAACAGAACCCCGACCCTTGCTGGATTTACTATATCTGCATAATAGTCGTAGAGAGCTTTCTTGATAGGTCCTTTAACAAAGAAAGGAACCCCAGAGAGAACGGGAAAGTGGTAGACAGGGATTGATCCAAGCGTAGTGGGATTATCATTGAAGTACTGCTGCCAAGCAATCACTTCCTTCTGCTGAACCTCTCCATTAGAGCGATCCTTTCCCATCGTTAGGAAAGAGAAAATCCTCACCGTCGGCAGTCTCCGTCTTTTCCTCCTCAAACGTGGCAGGAAAGATACTAAAAACTACTAGTAGAAGTACCGTCAGCATGATAATAATTTTTTTCATAGTAGTTATTTATACACCACATAGTGATATCTGTACACTCACTCTTATGACAAACACACCAATTGAGTATGATAAAGAAGAAATCCTAAGGGAACATCCCCCTAATGATACATGTAAAATATATTTCAGGGATGAACCATTGTATAATAGGTTTGTTGAGAATACATGAAAAGCCTTCCTTTTTGGAGAGGAAAGATGATAAAGTCTTCAAAACCATCATCATTTCTGAAATACCTATCAAGAATGTAGACATTGTTAATCACTATATCGAGAAGGTCTTTTGTGCCCTTTGAATAACGAGACGATTATCATCTCAGTAGAGCCCCTCTCGTGTAACGCTCTGGCTTTTTATAAATGGTACTGTTTTATCAATATTCTTTTTTTCTATCTTAGATTTCCTTGCCTGTTTTCTGCAAGTAGTAGTGGTAATCCCCTTCAAAGACCTGCATCTGGCCATGATCAATCTCAAATACCTTGTTTGCAAGATGTCTTAGGAAGTAGCGGTCATGGCTCACTATAATGATGGTCCCATCAAAATGAGTGAGGGCATCTAAGAACACTTTCCTACTTTGGATATCTAAGTGATTTGTTGGTTCATCTAATATGAGAAAGTTTACTGGAAGGGCGAGCATACAGGCAAGCATAACACGACTTCTTTCTCCTCCACTAAGAATAGCAACCTTTTTATCAGCATCACTTCCAGAAAACAAGAAAGATCCTAAGAGGTTCTTGATACTTCCAATCGATGCGAGGGGGGTACGTAGAGAAACCTCTTCGAATACTGTTCTCTCAGGGTCGAGTACATCAGATGAATACTGGCTGAAGTAGCCAAGGTTCACACTGGCTCCTATGGAAACTTCTCCACTAGTGGGTTCAGTTAACCCTGCAATAACTTTGAGTAGGGTCGATTTACCCGCTCCGTTGATACCGGTAAGGGCAATGCGATTACCTCGCATGATTGAGCCCGTCAAGCCACTAAAGACTGGGTGCGCCTCCCCATTAGCTTTTTCCCAACTTTTAGCAAGGTCATTCATCACCACTACCTGGTCCCCACTTCTGGGGCATGGAGTAAACTCAACCTGCATAAACTTAAGGCTAGCTGGAAGAGTGATGCGGTCTACCTTATTTAATGCCTTGATTCTTGACTGAACTAAGGAGGCATGGGACGCTCGAGCCGCGAACCGGGCAATGAACTCTTCATCTTTGGCAAAGCGTGCTTGTTGACGGTTAAAGGTAGCTATTAACTCACTACGTCGAATCTCTCTCTCCCTTAAGTAAAAGTCATAATCTCCACTGTAGGTGGTCACACTACCATTGGAGACCTCTACTGTACGTGTACAAAGGCGTGTCATGAACTCACGATCATGGCTCGTCATCACTAAGTCTCCCTTGAAACTGTTTAGCCAATTTTCCAACCAAACGATAGACTCCACATCTAAGTGGTTCGTCGGTTCGTCCATTAATAGTACATCGGGATTGAGGATTAGGATTTGAGCAAGAGCTATTCGCATCTTCCAACCACCTGAGAAGTTCTCTACAGGTTCACAGAAGCGATCGGCTCCTATACCAAGTCCTGTGAGAACCATCTCACCACGACTGCTAAGATCATATCCATCACGAGCAATATACTCAGTTTGTAACTTTCCATAAAGATTCATATCAGCGTCGCTAAGACCTGTGGCCATCCTGTGTTCGAGTTCAGTGAGTTTCTCCCCAATCTCGTACACTGAACCAGCTCCCTTTAGCACTTCTTCTAGTGCTGAAGCACCACTCATTTCTCCCACTGATTGAGAGAAGTATCCGATGACTGTATCCCCTTCAATGGTAATGGTTCCTTCATCAGGCTTCTCCTCCCCTGCGATTACTTTCAACAAAGTCGACTTACCTGCCCCATTTGGACCAACCAAGCCAATCCTATCTTGAGGACGAATAAGCATATCTGCTTTATCTAAAAGTACTCGTTGACCGTAGGCAACGCTAATTCCAGTTAATTTGACCACAAAAGACTCCATTTTGAGCGAGTCTACCAGAATTACACTATTTTGTCATGACATTTTTCCATTCACATTAGGTTCACCTATATGTATCTAGAAAAAGATTACGAGTTGCAAAGACTCTCTAAATACAAGCCCTATTTTAAAGAAAGTGCAATATATAGATAAAACCCTTTGACTTTTAATACACATAGGTGCATAATAATCATATAAGAGTTAAGGATGGATTATGTCACGACCAAATAAAGTACGAGTTGTTTACCAACCTCCATTGTATGCAGATTTCAAACCACAAGGTATTCCGAGAAGAGATTTAAAACCTCTTTGCCTAGGTTTAGATGAATTTGAAGCGATACGATTAGCCGATTATCAAGGTATGGAGCATACAGAAGCAGCAATAGAGATGGAAATCTCCCGTTCAACGTTTACCAGATTAGTGATAAGTGCTCGAAAAAAGATGGCCCAATTTCTTGTTGAAGGTAAACACCTTCATATAGAAGGAGGAAATATCCATTTCTACGGAAATGTGATTCGTTGTCAGTATTGTGGTCATATGTTCAATACTGGTTTTGATACTGATATCAATACATGCCCATCTTGTGGGTCAAGTGATTTGATAGATCTGGCCGGGGGATTCGGCCACGGAAAGTGTTGTCATGAACATACTCATCTAAACAGGAGGTAGTATTATGCCAAGAGGAGACGGAAGTGGTCCTAATGGAATGGGCCCAATGACAGGTAGAGGATCTGGTTTATGTAACACAGCTAATAGTCATGCGTATATGAACAATGGTGGAGCAGGTCAATACGGCCTAGGTAACAGAAGAAACCTTGGTAGAGGATTTCGTGGTGCCGGTTTTACAAGAGGTTTCCAGAGTGAATATGCAAATCCTGTGTATTCGAAGGAAGCTGAACAAAGAGATCTTGAATATGAAGTTACTTTTCTAAAAGACCATATCAAGACTATTGAGGATCGACTTGCCAATCTGAAAAAAGATGAATGATTCATCCTGGGCGATTTCAATCATATCGCCCTGTCCCTTTTATAGGAGATAAATATGTCACAAGAAAAAGAATTAGGTAATGGAAATGGTCTAGGTGGAGGAAAAAATTCCTCTGCAGGCGGTCGTGGGCGAAATAATGGTGGTGGATTTGGCACCGGTGGAATTTGCGTATGCACAAGCTGTGGCTATAAGTCCTCTCACGATAGAGGGGTCAAATGTGCCACACTAAAATGTCCAAAATGTGGTAAACCCATGATTAGAGAAGAGCTTCTCTAACAGAGTTAAACATAAAGAGAGTAATTTTTGTTTTGAACATGAACTAAGAGAGACATCTTGATTCACCAGAACACCAACAATCGTCATTTTTATCGTATTTTTATCTAAAGATAGAGGATAGGTTTGTATGGTATGGGTCAAGATTTCTTTAAAGAAACCTTGCTGCTAACCAGTGTAATGTAGTGAATTTTTAGATATAAGATATACGAGAAGAAGTATAAGCCATGTGCAAAAATGACCACAATGATAAATGATACTGACCATAATAGTTGTTAATACAATTTAACAGAAAAGATGTCACTAAACAGGATTTAATATATGAAAATAGCAATTGCCAGCGGAAAAGGTGGAACAGGAAAAACTACCCTTTCTACGAATTTAGCCTCGTACATAGCGCAAAGAAAAGAGTGTGTATTGGCAGATTTGGATGTTGAAGAGCCAAATTCAGGCCTTTTCATTAAGGCCAAACTTATGGAAACAGAAGATAAATACAAAATGATTCCCACATGGAATAGCAGTACTTGTATACTGTGTGGAAATTGTCAGGCAGTATGTAACTTTAATGCAATTTTAAAGATGGGTAAATCAATAATGGTTTTCCCTGAACTATGCCATGGTTGCTATGCGTGCTCTGAACTTTGTCCCACATCATCACTTCCTATGAAGCAGAAAAAGATGGGAGAATTAAAATATTATAAAAATGAAAATCTTAATTTTATTGAAAGCAGACTTATTATAGGAGAGGAGCAAGCTGTTCCACTAATTAAGCAGACTCTCGACTTTATAGAAAAGAGATTTTCAGAAGATACAATTAAGATATTAGACTCTCCCCCAGGAACCTCCTGCCCTGTTATTGAAGCAACACGGAATGCAGATTTTGTGATTTTGGTTACAGAACCTACCCCATTCGGGTTACATGATTTAACACTTGCCGTTGAGACAGTAAGGAAGTTACAAAAGCCATATGCTGTGGTGATAAATAGAACTGGAATTGGAAACGATGGTGTTGAAATGTACTGCATGAAAGAAAAAATTGACATAATTGCACGTATTCCAAATGATAGATTAATTGCAGAAACCTACTCCAGAGGGGAATTATTATATCCTACAATTCCATCTGTGAGAAACGCAGTCGAATCTATTAGCAATTATATTGATAATTTTGATAATCAAATTAAGGAACAGATATAATGAAAGAGATAGTAGTAATTTCTGGTAAAGGTGGAACAGGTAAAACTTCTATTACTGCATCCTTTGCGTATCTTGGTGGCAAAGATCTTATTGTTGCTGATTGTGATGTAGACGCAGCTGATATGCATCTTCTCATGGCTCCTGATTTTGGTCATCCAGAAGACTTCTATAGTGGAGAGGTGAGCACCATTAATCCCGATGCCTGTATAGGATGTGGAAAATGCTTAGATATTTGTAGATTTGATGCAATTTCTATAATCCAAGATAAATACACGATTGATCCACTAGGATGCGAAGGATGTGGGTATTGTGCTCGCGTTTGTCCAGTAGAAGCAATTACAAATAAACAACCGAATGTTGGAAGCGTATATATATCAGAGGTTCGAACAGGATCCCAAATGGTTCATGCACGATTAGCTATTGGTGCTGATAATTCTGGAAAGCTTGTCGCCAAGGTGAAAGATAAAGCTAAGATACTCTCGCTAGAGCAGAAAAAAAATGCTGTATTAGCTGATGGATCTCCTGGTATCGGCTGCCCTGTTGTTTCGTCCCTTTCTGGGGCATCATTTGTTGTTCTTGTTACTGAATCAACAGTATCTGGGCTTCATGATCTAAAAAGAGTATATGAACTTGTAAAGAAGTTTAATATCAAAGCTGGGTGTATCATAAATAAGGCAGATTTGAATGAGGATATGCTACAAGATATAAAGATTTTTCTCACACATGAGAATATAGAACTGCTCAGTGAGATTCCTTATGATGAAAAATTTACACAAGCGATGACAAATGGAAAAACTGTTGTGGAGTATGACGAAGATTTAGGTAAAATTATCAGCGAAAGCTGGGAAAAAATAAAAAATATTGTAGAAATACAAGGGAGTTAAGATGAAAATAGTATTTACCGCCAAAGGCACAAGTATGGACGCTAAGATGGATCCAAGGTTTGGAAGAACAGACTTTTTTGTCATTTATGACGAAGAAACAAAGGATGTTAAATCATTTGATAACAGAGCAATTGAAGGTGAAGCCCATGGTGCTGGACCTAAAACAGCACAAAAATTGGCTGAACTTGGTGCAGGGGTTCTCATAACAGGTAATGGGCCTGGTGGAAATGCCGATGCAGTCCTAAAAACAACAGGAGTAGAAATCTATGTTGGTGCTGGCGATATGACTGTCGAAAAAGCATATGAAGCATATAAAGCTGGTTCTCTAAAAAAAGCATAGGAGAATTTCGTACTATGCACACGTTTATAGCAGCCTTTGCCACCGATGATGGCATCTCATTTAATGACAGACATTTTGGAGATGCAGATTTTTATGACATCTATGAAATAACAGAACACAAGGCTTCTTTCCTTAAAAGAATAGAAAACAGGACAGAAGACGATGCAGATGAAGAGGGTCATGGTGACTCTCTAAAAGCTCAGAGTGTTTCGAGTATGCTAACAAAAGAAGGGGTAACGCTAGTAGTTTCTCATTTTTATGGACCGAACTTACAAAGAATAAGAAAGAAATTTCTTTGCATCGTAAACAAAAAAGGAAACATAGAAGAGAGTCTAAAACAGCTTAAAGATATGGTTGCCCGACTTTTTGAAGAATTGTCAAAGAAAGAAGATAAAAATATTATCCAATTATAGAATAGAAAGTAAAGAATAAGGCCACATACAATTGTTTTATCGGCGGCAAGGCCGCCGGTATCACATGTATAAAACTTTTTAATAAAAAACCAATAATAGAGCCAATGAATTCACATCTGATATAGCACTAATATACCCTTATTAAGAGTTGCTATACATTTTTTTTCTTCTAGTTGCTTTTTCATGCCACCATTAACACACTTTTTAGATAACTATTAGATGTTCTCTTTGGTTATAATTGTAAACAATACTCACATTTTGTGTAGATGAAAGAATGAATCTTTTACCACCACATTCTCAATTACACCTCTACCTTTCACTCATGCATTCTTTATTAGAGGGTGGATAAAATGAACATTGTTCTGTCAAACCTGAATAGTATCAGTGTTGAAGTTAGAGAGACTCTGCCTTCTCATACATGATCTTTATCTCATCCTTACTCACGAAATGATTAATCAGATGAGCAATGAGAATAATCCCAGGGATATCTATAAGGAACCGAGTGAGGGCAAATCGTGGCCCAAGAGAGGCAATCTCAAAAAGTAGCATAGGAATCTTTGTGGTAGACCAGGATCCTATGAAGATAAGAATATTTCTAAACTTCACTCCCTTCTTCATAAAAACAGCTGCAACAGGGAATGCACCATAAAGGGGGCCAGCAGCTGCAGCTCCAATAAGCAAAGCCAATAACACTCCCACAAATCCAGATCCTTCTCCCATATATTTACTCATCGTCTCTTTAGAAATCCAGACATCTAACAAGCCTAACAGTAAGAAAATTGGTGGGATTACTAATATCATCTCTTTGAGTTGAACTGTGGTGAGACTCGCTACGGACCTTCCAAATTCAATGTTAAAGAAGGAAACCAATGCAAGACTCGAAATAATAATTAATAGATTACGGTATTTTTTAAGTATAATTTTCATACTAAATTCTCCACAGTCCCAATTACAAAAGCGACAAGGAAGGAAAAAGCAAAGGCAAGAACATTACGATAAATAGCCAAACGCTTAGAGAAGTACTTAATTTCAACTGGCAAAGTAACAATTCCAACCATCATAAGGGTAGAAATGAATGCTGCTATTTGCATGTAACCAGCTCCCCCCTGTAACAGCATTGCAGCTGTG
>CAYZUR010000038.1:0-10252 GCA_964481535.1 uncultured Spirochaetaceae bacterium
GGTGTAGGTTACACCAAACAGAAGATTCTCCTTTTTAGCGAGATCTCTCAATTCAATTGCTTGTTCTGATTTTAGCGTGAGTGGTTTATCACACACAACATGAAAGTGGTGTTCTAAACATGCTTTAGCTATTGGATAATGTGAAGCATTTGGAGTTACGATAACAATAAAATCGACTCGATCTTCTCTTTTTGATTCTTCTTCTACCATTTGTGTAAAATTATCGTATAGTCTATCTGATTCTAATCCTAATGAGGCACCAAACTTTTTACTTTTTACTACATCACTAGAAAACACACCAGAAACAAGACGTGCTCTATTATCCATCCTTATTGCAAGTCGATGAACATCTCCTATAAAAGCCCCAGGGCCTCCTCCAACCATTGCGTAAGTGATTTGATGGGTCGAAGTATCTTTATCCATGTATGTATCCTCCTTAAAAGTATATGTCTATGACACACTACAGTATTGTATTTCTAATTTCTTTCTTATCATACCACAACTCTCTAATTTTATCACTTTAGGGATGTTTTATCTTTGAATAGATTTTGTGAGAGTGCAACACAAGATATAGACCTTTTTTCTTTTTATATTTTCATATATAATTCTTTACATGGATACACATCGTGATTTAAGCAATTACCATACGCATTGTGGCCTTGATGATGGTCAAGGAACGCTGGAAGAGATTGTACAAAAAGCAATCTCTAAAGGTTTCTCATCATTAGGATTTTCATGCCATACCCCATTCATTGTTGAAGATAATTGGCATTTGAGGAAAGAAGATTTTCCCTACTATATCGATGAGATTTATCGTTTAAAAGGTCTATATAAAGAGAGAATTGAACTCTATAGTGGTCTTGAATGTGACTATATAGAGCATACAGGAGAGTTAGTCGGAAGTGAGTATACTGATATGCTCGATTACACCATTGGATCTGTTCACTCGATGTATCATAAAAAAAGTGATAGCTACCTCTCCATAGATGGACCAATAGAAGAGTTTACTACTCTTTTGAATGATAACTTTTCTGGTGATATCCAAGCTTTTGTAAGTCACTATTACACACTGCAAGAAGAGATGATACATAAACACAAGTTTGATATTCTTGGGCACTGTGACCTTATAAAGAAACATAATAAAGAGAACATATATTTTGATCAAGCAAGCCCATGGTATCAAAAAATAGTACATCGATTCTTAAAAGTTGCAGGAAAACACCACACAAGAATTGAAGTGAATACAGGTGGAATGGCACGTGGTGCGACTAAAGAAATCTACCCTTCCCCTTATATGCTTAGTATATGTAAAGAACATGAGATCAATGTAACACTTAACAGTGATGCTCACCAAAAAGATCACTTAGACTTCTTTTTCTCTGGAGCAGATGATTTACTTGTTCAAATGGGGTATAGAAGTATTGATGTTCTCTATCATGGGTTTTGGCAAGAAGTTCCTATTGTCTAAATAAACAACTCCTTATTATAATAATATATTACCACATCAAACAAAGGAGCGTGTATGAAGAATCCTATAGATGCAATTGGCAAAGCATGTCCTATCCCATTTATGCTAGCTAAAAAAGAGATCGATAGTAATACTCATCAGTTCTCCATCATTGTAGATAATAAAGGTGCCCTAGAAAACTTAAAACGGTTAGCCACTTCTACACAATATGTCCTTACTATAGAGGATAAAGAGAATCTATTTACCATTACCTTTTTATCATCTAAAAAAGATGTAAAAGCTGAACAAGAACACTCCCAAGAGGATAAAACACCAATTACCCCATTAGCACTTCAATCATGGACTCTATTTATAGGAAAAGAGACCATGGGAGAGGGAGAAAAGGAACTTGGATTAAATCTTTTACGAATGCACCTCTACACAATTAATGCAAACAATGATCTTCCCAAGAATATCGTCTGTATGAACAGTGGAGTACGTATTGCAACACAAGACCAACAAACAATCGCGACACTCCAGTCTCTAGAAAAAAAAGGTGTCTCGATTATTGTGTGTGGAACATGCTTAGATTATTACCATCTACTTGATGAATTACAGGTAGGATACATTGGGAATATGTATGATATCACTAAGATCCTTACTTCTTCACAAAAGGTGGTTTCTGTGTAATGGAAGATGGGTATATTCTCTCTTTTAAATCTACTCATGATGCTTTTAAGAGCCAACATCTATTGAGTAAGATGAAAGTACTTTTTATTGTAATCCCAACCCCTGTAGAAATTAGTGCAAACTGTGGACTTTCTCTTTATATTGAAATTAATACAATCATAACTATTCAAACAATACTTGAAGATATACATGATATTCTCTATGTAAAAGCAATAAAAAAGGGCTCACAGATAGTTCCTAAAGGGTGAAAAGATTGACTTACTCTACCTAAAAACCTAGAGTAGAGGAATGAGCATAAATAAAACTACTATAGCTGATATTGCCCGTGAAGCAGGAGTAGGGATTGGAACAGTTTCAAGAGTTCTTAACAATAGTTCGCAGGTATCTGGTAAAACACGCACTAAAGTATTAGATATTATAAAAGCTCGACAATATACACCAAGTGCAGCAGCAAGCTCCCTTGCAAGAAATAACCGCGTTGAAACTTCAATAGGTATTTTATTACCCGACTTAGGTAACCACTACTTTTTTGAAATATTCGAAACAATTTACCATAAATTTAGAGAACGGGGGATTGATGTAATCCTATTTAACTATGAAAAACATAATCCAAGAGTTATCCAAAAGATCGTAGATGCACAGGTCACTGCCCTTATGATATTTGCATTTGGGTTAAATGAAATAGAAAAAAACTTATTAAATCAACGGAACATTAAATACCTCTATATTGATTATCCGAGCACGAATGAACACTCAATTTACACAGACAATCATAGTGGAGGTCGGATTGCTTCGACCTATCTAATAGACAAGGGTGCCAATAAACTCTGTTACGTCTCCATCAGCCCCCCCTCAAAAAGGAACGCAGAAAGACTCTATGGGTATCGCGAAGGTCTCAAACAAAAAGGGTATCATGAGAATGTGGGAGTATATGAATCTGTCTTAACGGAAGAAGATGGATACAAAGTTGGACAAAAGATTGTCGATGAAGGACGCTATGATGGTGTGTTTTGTTATTGTGATGAGATAGCTGTTGGAGTAATGAGAGCTGTGAGAGAGAAAAAATCATCTCTAAGAGTAATTGGATTTGATGGAATTAGAGTAACTCGCTACATTGGTCTTTCAACAATTAGCCAAGGGCCAAAAGAGATTGGAACAATAGCGGCAGAAACCCTCCTCCATATTATGAAGGAGGGAAAAGAACTTCCCTCCATCATTAAAAAAATCACCCCATATTTAATAGACTACAACAGCTAATCTATTATTTCAAATAGGAAAGATGCTGCATTTGAGATTCAATCATTACATCAACCATCTCTTTTGTATGGTGAATTGAGTGAACAATAGGATTCGCTAGAACTGCTTGATACACAAGATTCTTTTTCTTCTCTAAGATTGCCTGTACAGTTAAATCATACGTTCCATAATAGTTCGTGAGTAAGGAAGCAAACCCTTTTGGATAGTGAGGGAATGCAATGCTCTCTAGGTGGTCAGAATAGACTTTAGCTGGTACTTCAACGGCAATATCATTAGGAAGAGTCGGAATAAGACCCTTGTTCATCACATTCACAGCAGGTTCTTCATACCCGCTATTAGTGACGATTCCTTCCATTATAAGAATGAGTCGCTCATCTCTTTTTAGTTCAATTTCTGGTTTCTCCTGAGCTAACATCATCTGATACAATGTATAGAAGTCTTTAATTCCTTTATGATCACTTACATCCTGTGCCCATGAAATGTATTCACCAAGGTGTGAATCACTTGTAATAGGTAGCAGTTGATATGTTTCTAAAAGTGTTTTAAAGAGAGTTCTATCTGCCCAAGGTTTTTGACTTCGTTCTCTGTCAATAACAACTCTTCCTGCAGATCCTTCTGTTTGAGGAACATCCCCTGTTCTAAGAACATATTCTAAGATATCAGAAAATCCAATTTCTTTTTCAAAGAAAGGGGGTGCTTTTTCTAAGATATCACCATAGGCATCTTGATTAGTATCTTTATAATGAGCTTCAAGAAGAACACTAAAGTGGTTTAATCCAGCACTTCGAAGAATAAGGTTTTCAAAAGGGGTATCTAAGATAACAGGGAGATATCTTTCATGAGAAAGAACTTCATGGCAAAGGCCAACAAACTTCATTTCAGGATAGCGCCTTAATACAGCTGTTGTAATAGAAGTCATAGGGTTTGAGTAATTAAATACCCATGCCTGGGGACAAAGACGGGCAACATCTTCACAAATATCTAAAATAACAGGGGTAATACGTAGAGCATGAAACATCCCCCCGACTCCCCCATTTTCTCCATATACCTGGCTCACTCCGTATTGCTGAGGAATTGACCAATCCTTATTCCACAAAGCAAAACGAGCTCCAACTTCAATGCTAATAATAACAAAATTGGCCCCTTTAAGGGCATCAAGCCTATTCGTAGTTGCACTAACGGTAAAGGGAAGATGATGTTTTTCTAAAAAGGTAAGACCTTTTTTATAGACAACATCGAGAGCTTTTTGATTAATATCAACAAGCGTTATATGGGAATGTTGCAAGACTTTACTTTGAAATATATCACCAAGCGCCCCAAGACCGAACTGTGCACTTCCAGCACCAATTAAAACAATGTTCATATAGTTTTCCTTATCGTATTACTTTATGTCAGAGAATAGAACAAAATCATCTGTTAGGAAAGAAGTATCTTCAACATGTGCGTCACACTCAAGTGGATCAACAGCTCCACCAACTCCGATAGATTTCATCATAGCACTCTTTATTGCAATAATTCCAGCAGGGGCATCTTCTATTCCAACGCACTCATATGGGAGGACCTTTAAGCCAATGGCAGCTCTTAAAAAGACTTCTGGGTCAGGTTTTCCTTTCACAACATCCTTCGCATCTACAATAATTGTAAAAAGATCAGTTAAGTGAATCTGTTCTAAAATAAATGGGGCATTTTTACTAGCAGAAGCTACAGCTGTTGTAATGCCTCTCTTCTTTAAATCAAGTAGTAACTTTTTAATGCCAGGAAGGATATCATTTTCACTAAGGCTGCTTAGAGATTCTTTATACCACTCATTCTTTTTATCAGTGAGTACTTTTATCTCATCTTTAGAAATGGTCGTATTGTTGTGTTTTAAGATTACCCCTAGAGAAGCTTCACGGGAGATTCCTCTCAATTGTTGATTAATTTCTTTATCAAACGCCCAATTCATCTCATCACTAAGGCGCTTCCATGCCTCATAATGGTATTCGTCTGTACTTGTGATTACCCCATCAAGGTCAAATATAACACTTTTGATCTCAGGCTTGGTGGCAATTATCATCTCTTCTTTGATAACAACAGGAGTACTGTGATGGTAGATAGTAATATCTGTCGGATAACTATAAGAGGTTTGTTCTTTAGATATTTTGACTTTTAACGGTTCACCATCAATGAATAACGTAAAAGAAATTTTATCAAGAGATGGGGGTAATTGAGGGGCAAAATGGGCTATACTATCTATAAACCTAAAGCCAGCAATACCATAGATAATGGCCATCCATGACCCTCCCATAGCGGCTGTATGCAAGCCTTCATTTGTATTGTGATGTAAATCAAATAGATCCATCAAAATAGTAGTTTTGAGGTACTCAAAGCCTATCTTCTCATACCCACAATTAAAGGCAACAATCCCCTCAATGCATGCACTTAAAGAACTGTCACCTGTTGTAAGAGGTCGGTAATAATCAAAATTTCGTTTAATTTCATAGATTGGAAAATCATGAGAGAGTAAAAACATAGCAAGGACAGTATCTGCTTGTTTTATCACCTGATGACGATATATGACAAGTGGATGGTAGTGTAAGAGCATAGGGTGTTTAATTTCCCCTTTTTTCTCAACATTCCACTTTTCTAACTCTAAGAATCTCTCATCTTGTCCATGAATACCTAGGTCTTTATTAAAAGCAAATCTCATATGAAGAGCCGCTTCCTCCCACACCTTCACTTCTTCAAAAGTCAGAGAAATTGCAGAGGAAATACGGACAAAATCATCTTCAAAATTCTCTTTTAAGTAATCATACATTGCAACAGCACCTTTAAAATGATGCCTCACCATTGCATTGGTATAGGTGTTGTTATCGACAAGAGCAGAATATTCATCAGGACCTGTTACCTGATGGATATGAAACTCTCCATCTTTAAAGAATCCTAGATCTGCATACATTCGAGCTGTTTCGAAAAGGACTTCTGCTGCTCCTTCAATTAGAATTGAATAATCATGGGTAACATCAAGATATTGCAAGATACTATATGCAATGTCTGCATTGATATGATACTGAGCAGTTCCTGCTGGGTAATAGGCAGATGCCTCTAATCCATTAATTGTTCTCCAAGGGAACAGAGCCCCTTTTTGGCTCATCTCACGAGCTCTGTCTCTCGCTTTATCAAGGATGGTGATACGATAATGAATTAAAGAACGAGCTGTTTGAGGACTCGTAAATGTAAAAAAGGGCATTCCATATATTTCTGTATCCCAAAAATAGTGACCCTCATATCCACTTCCCGTGAGTCCTTTTGCCGACAAGCTTGTTTTCCCGTCTGTTCCAGTCGACTGATGAAGTTGAAACATGTTAAGGCGCAATGCCCGTTGAATTTCATCATTACCAGAGACAACAATATCATGGGTTGCCCAAAATGCAGCAAAATGACTCTTTTGTTCTTCAACTAATTGTGGATATGTATATTCACTGAGAAACGTTCTCATTTCATGAAGATGAGTGCTATCAACAACACGTCCCTCTTCTTTGGTACTTCCATAATAAAAGAGTGTTGAAAAGGTGAGTTGACTTTCATGAAATTTATACATAATTGCAGGAAAACTATCTTGTTTAATAAAACTTTTACTTATTTTTGGTTTAGATGAATAGGAGTTTTGAGCCATTACATGGAGAGTCAGATTACTATGGTGAGTCCTAAATAGGCCACTCATTCCTTCTTGAATTCCCCCTTCTTGATAAAAAATATAGTCAGAACCTTGTAATTTGTTTATACGAGCTGTTTGTTTACGTGGATCATCACTCACTTCTAGCTCTTTATGAGAATACTCTATTGATTGAGTTATTTCGATGTCGACATCTTTATTAGCTTCAATGACAAGTTGAACTCCGCCACACTCCTTGTGCTCCATAGAGACCAAGGTTTCAACAGAAAAAGTGATCTCTACATCATTTTTTAAAGAGAGCTGATATGAGTAACTAAAGATTCCTGTAAAGAAGTCAAGGCGCCTCGTGTACTTTTCAATATTGGGTAACTCAAGGGTAACTTCCTGGCCATTAATACGCACATGAATAGTTCTAATATCTGGTAGTGGAATCATTGTCTGATTCCATCGAGCAAATCCATAGGCATCTTCACCATAGACTATAGGAGAGAGTTCATAAAAACCATTCATGAATAAAGATGCCTGATGCACAGCGCTGTGGTCGATATGGTAACCTCTAAAACCGATGTTACCATTTCCAATTGAATAAAGGCTCTCTAAGCGGCCTAATTGCCGCTTAGAGAATTGATTATCTTCAATCATATAAGAGTGATGTATCATGTATTATCCTTTTACTGAACCCGCCATGAGTCCTTGTACAAAATAACGTTGTAAGGAGAAAAATACAATAAGAGGAATTATCATCGTAACAAACGCACCACTAGTAAGCAAGTGCCAATCTTGTCCACGAGAACCAACCATCGATGCGAGTTTTTGAGTAAGAACTGCTACATCGCTTGTTCCACCCAAGAATACGAGGGCAACAAGGAGGTCATTCCACACCCAAAGGAATTGGAATATCGCTAACGAAGCAATAGCTGGAATCGATAGAGGTAAGACTAATCGAGCAAACACTACCATAGGACGTGCGCCATCTAAAAACGCTGATTCAAATATATCACGAGGAATTGTACTAATGTAGTTAAACAGTAGATATATTCCTAGAGGAAGACCAAAACCTGTGTGGGCAAGCCAAATTCCTAGATAGGATCCAGTAAGTCCGAGCGTTTGGTAGTCTCTCAATATTGGAATCAATGCAATCTGTAGTGGGACAACGAGTAAGGCAATCACTATAGTGAAAAATATTTTCCTTCCAGGGAAAATAAGCCACGCAAACCCGAATGCTGCTGCAGATGCAATGAGAATAGGGATAATAACTGAAGGAATAGTGACAGTGAGTGAGTTAAGGAAAGCTCTTGAGAGATTATCTCCACTAGCTCTTACTTCTTCACCAGAGGAGTCAACAAATGTATATTTGCTCCCTCCTAATACTTGCTTATAGTTATCAAGGGTAAAAGAACTTTTTTGCTCTATGGCATTCCACCACCCACTTGATTGAACTGCTTCTTTTGATCTTAAGGATGATACTAACAGACCAAAGATTGGGATACTCCAAATAACAACGATAAGTAGAAGAATGATATTTACTACATAAATCCATCCCTTTACTCTCTTTTTTGCTCCTACCATATTAAAATCCCTCCCTCTTTCCGAATTGTTTCAGGTTGTACCACATCACAGGAATTACCGCGATGACAAGAACAATAGCAATGGCAGAGCCTCTTCCATAGTCATAGAAGCGGAACATCTGTTTATACTGCATACTTGCAATAACCTCTGTTCCATAGTTTCCATTTGTCATCGTAAATACAATATCGAACACCTTTAGCGATAAGATGATAATTGTCGTAGAAACTGTTAAAATAGTTCCACTGATAAATGGGATAATAATTGACCTAATTACACGTAATTCAGATGCTCCATCAATTCTTCCAGCTTCTATAATACTAGCGGGAACTCCTTTAAGGGCAGCCGAAAGGATAACCATTGCATATCCTGTTTGCAACCAAATAAGGATGATAATTAAAAATATATTATTCCAAGGTCGAATAGTAAACCACACTTGTGGATTTCCTCCAAAGAAGGTAGTTATTGCATTAAGTAATCCAATTTGTTCTTCTCCAGATGGCTTATACGCATAGACAAATTTCCAAATGACACCAGCGCCAACAAACGAAATAGCCATTGGCATAAAGATTAAACTTTTAAAAACTTTTTCAAATTTAGATCGATCGGCTAATAGTGCAATTATGAGACCAAAGCCGACAGCACCGCCTGTTCCAAGAACTATCCAAAGGAGATTGTTTCTAAAAGCTGTTAACATCGTTGGGTCAGTAAATGCATAGATATAGTTTTTAAGTCCTACAAAATTATTTGATTGAGGTCCAAAGAAGCTAAGATACATTGATCTCAAGGTTGGGATAAAAAGATACCAAGCAAGTATTGCAAGGGCAGGTCCTACAAATACAAATGGTTGTATTTTTTTTGCGATATGTGGTGGGGTTCGGTTAACCACATAATCTGTCACCCAGAAGAAGAGAGCAATTCCCCCCACTCCCCAGATTATAGCAACAAGGCCAATGATGGTTTGTGGTGCGTTAGAATCCCTTAAAAAGATAAATCCAGCCCACAAAACAGCAAATGCTACAAGGGGAATTAATACTGAAACAGCTAAACCCCCGAGAGAACCTAATCTATTTATCGATGGTTTTGCTGTATCAATTGATTTCTTTTGTTCACTCATACATACACTCCTATATAGAGGGAGAAACATATATTGCGGTCCTGTAAAAAGGACCGCAAAAATGTGTTGTTAAATCATTGTGAAATAAACTTATTTTGGCCAGCTTCTTTGAACATCGCTTAATACGCTATCCAAAGATTTTCCTGTCAACCAGTCAACAATACCAGTCCAGAATGTACCAGCGCCAACTTGACCAGGCATTAAGTCTGATGCATCAAATCTGAATACTTTTGCATTTACTAAGCTTTTAGCTAAAGATCTTTCAATTGCATTAGGATACGCATCCAAGTCTTGATTGAGATATGGGAAAAGAGCTCCACCCGATGCTGCCCATAGTTCACCTGATTCCCATGTTGCTAAGAATTCCATGAATTCTCTGATTTCTGGTCTATCATTAAATACTACAAATTGATCTCCACCACCAAGTACTGGAATTCCATACTCAGGATTGATGGAAGGAAGTGGGAATACTCCAACTTCTGCTTCTAAGTCAGCTTGTACACTATCAGGGAAGAAACCT
>CAYZUR010000039.1:0-10187 GCA_964481535.1 uncultured Spirochaetaceae bacterium
AGCTCCCATAGATCTGGCTGCTTCAATAAATTCTTGATTTTTCAGACTCATTATTTGTCCTCGTACCATTCTCGATACGGTAAGCCAACTAATGATAGCTAAGGCAAAGAAGAGGTTCATAATGTTTCTTCCAAATATAGCCATAGCAATAATTACAAGAAGCATGTAAGGGAGACCATACATAATATCTACGATTCTCATAATAATGTAGTCTACTTTACCACCGAGATACCCAGCTAACGCGCCTAGTACGATACCAATTAAGACACTCGTAATTGTTCCAACAAACCCAATTGCGATTGAAACTTGACCACCGTAGATAATACGACTGAGCATATCACGTCCTTGGTAGTCTGTTCCGAGGTAGTACTGTCTATTATGCATCTTTGATGCTTCAATATTCGCACTTATCACCCCTTTAATAGCAATTTCTTCTTTTAAAGGGAATGCGGCAGTTCCATCAGAGGCTTTTTGTTCTAGATCCATGAGGGCAATTTCTTTTACTAATGTTCTAATTTTCCCCATGAGGTTATTGCTAATAATATTTTCTTTTTCGCGGTTGCTCAATCCTGCAATTTCAGCTTTAAGTAATACAGCGTATTCTTCTTGGGAAAGATCTGGGTTTTGACTGATAACTTTTTTAGAGAGTTGTTGTTCAATTTCAACTTCATATTGATCCATTTGGTTTTGTGGTGAGCTGTTAATCATTTGAGCATAAAGTGCGAGAACTTCTTCATTCTCTAATGATTTTATGTCGACTCTTTTATCACTGTCGGAAGGAGTATACCATACCTTTTTTACAGTGATTTGAAGTTCTGTTTTCATCTTGTCTTCAAGGTTTTTTACTTTTCTTTCTTCTGCACTATTGAATGTAAAAGTTCCCTCTTCGAGCATCTTAGTCCCTTTTTCATACATGTATGACCAGACTTTGTTTGCTTCGTTCTTATCAATCCATTCCCAAAGCATATCTTCTTCTTCAGGTGTGACTTCAAGTCTTCCTTGTCTCCATGCTTGGGTATAAAGATCTGCCATTCTTTTTTCCGTTAACAGACTACCCGCATTTCGAGTAAGTGAAGGTGGTAAGTGTTGATGATCTAAAATAATTTCATCATATGGATAGATAGGGAGGATAGGAGCAGTGATTGCTAATAGTATATATATAGATACGATAACAACACTTATAACTGCCATTTTATTCTTTTTTAATCTTCTCCAAGCATCTTTTGTAAGAGAGTTTCCTGCAATTACTTGGTTGAATTCATTAGTCGCTTTATTTCTTTTTTTGTTAATTAATTTCATTCACACAGCTCCGCACTTATTTGTAAGTGATTCTTGGGTCAAGCATCGAATATATGATGTCGACGAAGAAATTCATAAAGACTAGGATTACAGAGTAGACAATAACAACTCCTACAATGAGTGTGTAGTCTCTATTAAATGATGATTGTACGAAGAATTTACCAAGACCTGGAATTCTAAATACTTGTTCTACTACAACAGAACCTGTAATGATTCCTGCAAATGCTGGCCCTAAATAACTTACAATTGGGAGCATTGCCCCTTTCATTGCATGTTTAAAGAGAATAGTTGTGCTTTTCATACCTTTAGCTTTTGCTGTTCTAATATAATCACTTCTAAGAGTTTCAAGCATACTCGACCTAGTTAAGCGGGCAATCGTACCAAAATTTGCTGCAGAAAGGGTGATAGCTGGTAAGATTATTGTCAGCCAACTATCTCCACTTGAGTACCACCCAGAGGTAGGAACCCACCCGAGCTTCATTGCAAATACATATTGAAGCACCGGTCCTATGACAAAGAGTGGAACAGATATCCCTACAATTGCTAATGCCATTCCCAGATAATCGGCCCAGGTATTTTGTTTCACAGCAGCAATCATTCCACTCGATATTCCGAATATGACTGAAATAGTGATTGCAATGACCCCTAATACCATAGAGTTAGGGAGACTCTCAAAAATATAAAAGTTTACATCATGGTCTTTGTATCTAAAAGATGGACCTAAATCACCACGAAGCACATCAAACATGTATCTTCCATATTGGACGAGCAGGGGATCGTCTAAATGATATTTTTCTTCTATATTACGTTTTACTACTTCAGGTAATGCTCTCTCACCGTCAAAAGGTCCGCCAGGAGCGACTCTTACAATAAAAAAGCTAATAGTAACAATAATTAATAGAGTAGGTATAATACCTAATAACCTTCTAATGACGTACTTAGTCATTCAACACCTCTTCTCTTTATGCATTATCTGTATTGTGTGTGCATAATACGAAACGATAATATAACAACTTGGTGTGTTATGCAAGGTTTATGATATTACACACGTTAAATTGAAGATTAGGATATCAGTAAGTATCTTCAATGTAGTACTATAGTATTATACTATTGCTAATTACAATAGGGTAAATTTAAAATAATGTAGTCACTTATTCTCCTTTTTATCTAGAATAATGAGGATGGTATTTCTCTATAAAAACATTGACAGATTCTTGGTTTCTGTAAAGAAAGAATGATCAATACCCATGTTTCTTCATACTCTTAATTCCGCTCTTATGAACCATTAGAAAAATAGGATTTTGGAGGAGAGGAGTTGAGAAGATTTTTTCTACTTGCAAAGAAGTTGGTCTTCCTAAACCAGAGTAGAATTTTTTGGATCTTCAGTAACAATGTATTGTATAAACCCTATGCTAAATAAATCGACTGTCAAAGAACCTGTCTACACCGACAACTCTTTATCTCCTCACCCCTCCACCCTTGACAGATAGTGGGATGTTATCACAGACTCAAGACCTCACAATGAGTGATAGGTAGGAGAAAGAAGAGACGTGAATAATAAAAAGAGAGTATATGTAGAGAATCTTGGGTGTGCTAAAAACCAAGTAGATGCTGAAGTAATGGTAGCTTCTCTTAGTGAGGATGGATATGAGAGTGTAGAAAATGCAGAAGAAGCATCTATTATACTCATCAACACCTGTGGATTTATTGAAAGCGCTCGAAAGGAATCTATTGATACATTCTTTGCCCTCAAAGAGAGCTTTCCTGATAAAAAGATTCTCGTTACTGGGTGTCTTTCTCAGCGCTATGCAAAAGAATTAGATGGTGAATTAGCAGAAGCTGATGCTGTATTCGGCAACAGAGATCTTGCTGCAATAAACAGTGTGGTAAGAAAGGTTGTTAGTGGTGAGAGGGTAATTGAAGTACCTGAGTACCCTGTAGTAGAACAAGATTATGATAGCAGGGGTAAGTTATTCAATTATCCTGGTTCTGCATATTTAAAGATATCTGAAGGGTGTAATCATCGCTGTAGGTTCTGTGCTATCCCTATTATCCGAGGTTCCTTACGTTCTCGGCCTAAAAAAGCTGTCCTAGATGATGCAATCTCTCTTATTAAAAATGGAATAAAAGAGATCAACATTATTGCTCAAGACTTAGCTGCCTATGGAACTGATGGGCAAGAGAAGAAATCAACATTTCTTGATCTTCTTGAATCTATTGCACTATTAAATGGGGACTTTGTTATTCGCCTATTATATATCCACCCAGATGCATTTCCTCTAGCCCTCCTTGATCTTATGAAAAAATATCCAAAAATACTTCCCTATTTTGACATCCCTTTCCAACATGCAGATACAAAAGTGTTAAGCAAAATGGGAAGAACTGGAGATAGTGAAATATATCTTAATCTTATTGCAACTATTAGAGCTTCTTTCCCTGATGCTGTTATTAGGTCAACATTCTTATTAGGATTTACAAACGAAGATGATGAATCAATAGAAATACTCACTTCATTCATTAAAGAGGCGCAATTAGATTATGCTGGTTCTTTTATATTCAGTCTTGAAGAGGGAACTCCTGCTTTTAATGATTCGAGTGAAGAAGAGTATACTAAGAGAGTCAAAAAAGCTGCATCTCATCAAAAGAAATTAAATAAGTTAACTACTTCAATCACCACAAAGCGATTACAACGATTTGTAGGTAAAGAGATGGACGTGTTAATAGAAGAGAATGTAGAAAAAGAAGAACTCTCCATTGGAAGAACTCATTATCAAGCCCCTGAAGTAGATGGTTTAACGGTAGTGATGGGGAAAGATTTAGTTCCAGGCACGTATGTTCGTTGTGGAATTCAAAAAGTAAATGGGATAGATTTAGAAGCTGTTGCATTATAAGGTGGAGGAATTTTTTTGGCTTCAATAGATACATATTTAGAACAACTTAATGATAAACAGCGTGATGCTGTATTAGAAAATAGTGCCCCATTATTAGTCCTCGCTGGGGCAGGATCTGGTAAGACTCGGGTAATTACCACAAAAATTGCCTATGCTATAGATCGCTTAGGAATAAGTCCTAATGAAATCCTTGCAGTTACTTTTACCAATAAAGCTGCCCGAGAGATGAAAGAGCGAGTGACTGCTATGCTTCCTTCTGTGGATGTCTCTAAAATGCATATTAGAACTTTTCACTCATTTGGAGCATGGCTCTTAAGAGTGTATGGTTCTTATATCAACCTCTCTAATAACTTCTCAATTTACGATGATGAAGATTCACTATCGCTTCTTAGTGGTATTTATTCATCAAGTAAGAAGGTTGAACTTAAACCTATTGCTAAATCAATAAGTTTAGCAAAAGATATGATGCTTTCTCCTGATAGTAAAGATTTAGATCAAGTGCGGCGTGGGATAGATTTTCCTAAACAATATGAGGCATATGAAAAAAGATTGAGGGAAGTGGGGAATGTAGATTTTGCAGATCTTATTAGTCGCTCTATCGAACTTCTTAGTCCAAATTTCCCTGTTGCTAGAACCCTTCACAATAGATTTAAGATGATTTTAGTAGATGAATACCAAGATTCTAATATAGCCCAGTTTCAACTTCTTAAAGCTCTTGTTGGCCCACATACCTTTATCTGTGTTGTAGGAGATGATGATCAGAGTATTTATCGTTTTAGGGGAGCGAATGTTGAACACATTCTCACATTCCCTGATGTATATGTGGGAACTAAAATTGTCAAATTAGAACAAAATTATCGCTCAACTGAGGGAATTCTCAGCGTTGCAACTGCTGTTATTTCTCGTAACAAAGGGCGACATCAAAAAGTGCTTTGGACAGAGAAGAAAGGGGGGGGAATCCCTACTGTCTTTTATGTAGAAGATGAAAAAAGTGAAGCGCTTCGAGTTGCCAAAGAGATAAGAAGAGATAAACAATATAATTCTACTGCAGTGATATATAGAACAAATGCCCAATCTTTAGCCTTTGAAACATTGTTTCAAAAAGAGAAAATTCCTTATAAGGTGATTGGAGCATTAAAGTTTTACGACCGTGAAGAGATTAAAGATGCCCTTTCTCTCATCTATATCATGCTTAATAGAGCAGATGAAGTTCATTTTAAGAGGATGATTAATAAACCAGCTCGTTCCCTCGGGAACGTTTCTATAGAAAAGATTTTGCTTGTTGCACAGCAACACAATATTGATTTTATTGAAGCAACAAGGAGATCTGCACAAGACGGTGTGCTAAGTGGAAAAGCGGCATCAAGTGCCCTTCGATTTGCCCTTCTTTTTGATGAAGCACTAGACTTAATTGATAAAGGAAACTCTCGAATAGTTGAATATTTAGTGAGAGAATCTGGGTTAGTAAATTACTATCATAATCAAGATGCAAAGAATGAGACTGAAAAAGTTGACAATATAGGGAAGCTTGTAAGTACTGTCGATGATTATGAAGCTGGAATTGAAGGACTCCTTCAATTTGTTGAGTCACTCTCCCTCGATCCAACTACACTCGGAAGTGAAGACCCTTCAAAGAAAGATGGTGTTTCCCTTATTACTATGCATAATACAAAGGGGTTAGAATTTGACCGAGTCTTTGTTACAGGATTAGAAGAGAATTTGTTCCCTAGTAACTCATGTGAGAGTGATGAAGATTTTGAAGAAGAAAGAAGACTTTTCTATGTAGCTGTTACAAGGGCAAGAAAAGAGTTGTTTATTACAAGTTGTGCAAGAAGAATGGTGTTTGGACGAACAAATTATCAGATGCCTTCTCGTTACCTTCAAGAGATTCCTAAAGAATTGATGAAAATAGAAGGGAAAGGTTTTAATGACCCCCCTCGTCTCCATACTTCTTTTAATAGAGGATACCAAGGATACGGGGCACTTGGACAAAAGAGAGAAAAGCATAATTCAAATATGTTTAGCTCTACAGGAAAGGGTGATATCCTTAATAGTGTCAAGAAATTTGTAAATGCTCCAAAAGATGAGACCTCACCACAGAGTGTTGAATATAAAGTGGGAATGAAAGTCTACCATGATGAATATGGGGAAGGGTTTGTACAGGATATAAAGAGTATGAGGGGGAAAGTGATGGTAGAGGTCATCTTTAATAGTAGTAAAGTTGCAACCTTCTTTGCCTTTTCTAGAGTCCTTGAAGTTATTAGTTAACTTGTATGTCCTTATCGGTAAAAAAAGGGGAACATAAAGAAGTCCAAAAGACTAGACAAAGAGGTGCATGTTGTAATAATATCTTTTCTGTACGTCTTAAGACGCACTGCCTATTGTATTGATATTCTCGTATGAATTCATATAATAGAAAAATCACTATTTTTAGGTTCGTTTGAATCTGTAGATACGATGATACAGTAAACAAGTGATGATGGTTGTACCGAACTTATCATCCCAAGCCTTCCTTTCCCAGGGACTGTTCTTGTTTAAGGTATCAATTACTATTGAAAGAGAAAAGAGAGCCTTTTGTGTTGTGTATACGTATACAACGTTAAAATAGAGTAAAATATTTTGCACACTTAACTGTGCACATAGGGTTATGTAGATGAAAACAATTTTTGTAAAACCAGCTTTGATTGAGAAGAGATGGTATCTCATCGATGCTAAAGGAAAGGAACTGGGACGAGTTGCAGTTAAAGCAGCGCGGATTCTTCGTGGAAAAAACAAACCAGAGTATGCACCTCACCAAGATATGGGTGATTTTGTCATAATTATTAATGCTGCAGAAGCTAATTTAACTGGAAACAAATTCAACGACAAGAAATATTATCGTCACTCAAACTATCCAGGTGGACTCACAACTGAGACTTACTCTCACATGATAGTTCGTAAACCTACCTTTCCAATGGAACATGCAGTGAAAGGAATGCTTCCTAAAGGAGCACTTGGTAACAAGCTTTTCACTAACATGAAAGTATATGCAGGTGATATTCATCCGCATGCAGCACAACAACCAATTCAGGTTGAATTTTAAGGCAGGAGCGATAAATTGGCTAAAAAGAAAAACGATAAACAAAACGTAAATCTTGGACTCGGTACTGGTCGTCGTAAGACTGCTGTTGCAAGAGTGTTCTTGAGAGAAGGTGAAGGTAATATTGTTATCAACGGCAGAAAAGTTGATGAATATTTTGGAAATCCTTTAAATGTCTATATGGTAAAACAACCTTTAGATCTTACTAATACTGCAACTAAATTTGACATTATTATTAATGTTTTTGGCGGCGGTCCTACAGGACAAGCAGGGGCCTGCAGACACGGAATTTCAAGAGCTTTAGTTGAGAACGATGAAACAAACAGACCAGCTTTACATACTGCTGGGTTTATGACTCGAGACTCAAGAATGGTTGAAAGAAAGAAATTTGGACAACCTGGAGCAAGACGAAAGTTCCAATTCTCAAAACGTTAAAAAATTATGGCTTATGCCACTATTATTCGGGGAGACACTCGCCAAAGCTACATTGCTTTGGCGACAGATGGCTCCTCTTTTTTTATCCCCAGATCCCTCTTAAAGTCATTCTTTCTTAAAGAAAGACAGCAATTAAGTGAAACTGAGTTTCTTGCTTTACAACAGAAAGTATCGTATCGCCTTACCCTTGATAAAGCTCTCTCTCTTATTTCCCGGCGAGACCATGGGGAGAAAGAACTCACCCTTAAGCTTATTCAAAAAGGATTTGATAAAACTATCTCGATGAACGTAGTAGATGAATTAGTGAGTAAACATATTGTAGATAATGTAAAATTTGCCTATCAACTCATAGTAAGTAGACAAAGAAAGAATCCTGAAGGAATTCCTCTTCTTAAAATGAGACTTAAATCTAAAATGCTAAGTTCTTCTGATATTGAAAAAGCAATTGCTCAATATCTAAAAGATGATACCTATTACGATGACATCCTAAAGGCAATAGAAAAGCTTAAAAGAAAAAACACTGCACAAGATACTCTTCTTCCTTCAATGATAAAAAAAGGGTTTCCTAAAAGAGATGTTATTGAAGTATTAAGTGACATAGAAAAAGAAAACAGATAATATCAAAGCAATAGTGATGAATACTTTATAGCAAGAAAAAGCTCCCGTTAAGGGAGCTTTCATAGTGAACGTGATGAGAATGTTTAGTCGAGTACTTTAAAAGCGCCTCTACCTGCATAGATTGCAGTGTCGCCAAGGTAATCTTCAATTCTCATTAATTGGTTGTATTTAGATAATCTGTCAGATCTGCTCATAGAACCAGTTTTGATCTGTCCTGTTTGTAGTGCTACAACAAGGTCAGCAATGAAGTTGTCTTCTGTTTCACCTGATCTGTGAGAAATAACTGCTGTATATCCTGCTTTGTGAGCCATTTCAATTGCTTCAAATGTTTCAGTAAGGGTACCAATTTGGTTTACCTTAATAAGAATAGAGTTAGCTGTTTTAGTTTTAATTCCTCTTTCAAGACGTTTGGTGTTAGTTACGAATAAGTCGTCTCCAACGAGTTGTACTTTGTCGCCGATTGAATCGGTGAGTAGTTTCCAACCTTCCCAGTCATCTTCATCCATTCCATCTTCAATGCTGATGATAGGATATTTGTTTGCCCAAGTTGTCCAAAGGTCAACCATTTGTTGGCTAGTGAGTTGTTCACCAGTTGTCCACTTAAGAGTGTACATCTTAGTTTCTTTGTCATAGAATTCACTTGCAGCAGGGTCAAGGGCAATCATAAAGTCCCCTTCTCTTCCTGTTGTGTATCCTGCCTTTTCAATAGCTTCCATGATCAATTCAAGTGCTTCTTCATTTGATTGTAAGTCTGGTGCAAATCCACCTTCGTCCCCTACATTTGTATTATATCCACGACCTTTAAGAACTGTCTTTAAGTGGTGGAATACTTCTGCTGTCATTCTTAGACCTTCACGAAGAGAAGGTGCTCCAATAGGCATTACCATGAATTCTTGGAAGTCAACTTTATTATCTGAGTGAGATCCACCATTAAGGATGTTTGCCATAGGAACTGGAAGTACGCATGAGTGAAAAGCGCCAAGATATTTGAAAAGAGGAACACCAAGGTAATCAGCTGCTGCTCTTGCCACTGCCATAGATACCCCTAAAATAGCATTTGCTCCTAATTTACTTTTGTTCTCTGTTCCGTCGAGTGCAATCATTGCTTTATCTACTGCAACTTGATCAAGGGCATCAAGTCCTTCGATTTCAGCAGCAATGAGGGTGTTTACGTTATCAACAGCCTTGAGAACTCCTTTTCCTAGATATCTTTTTTTGTCTCCGTCACGAAGTTCTACTGCTTCGTGTACGCCTGTGGATGCTCCAGATGGTACTGCGGCACGTCCCATAGATCCATCTTCTAAGATTACATCAACTTCTACTGTGGGATTCCCACGGGAGTCAAGAATCTCTCTTGCTTCTACAAATTCAATGATACTCATGAATATACTCTCCTCATAACTTTATTATAAAAATATGGTAGTTTTCTTAAGCATTGTCAAGCTAACTGAGAACTTCTCTTCTTTTATACTCTTGCAAATTAGACTCAAATAGATACACTAAGAATATATGAATGAAAAAAACTACATGAAATATACTCACCTGCCTCCTCTTAGCGATGAATTTCTTTTTCAGATTGTTTTCTGTATGGAAGATCAGGTAAACAATTACTTTCTTGATTTGAAAAACCAAAATATATGTGAAACTGTTTTCATTGAAGAGAGAATAGAGGAGGACCCAGAGAGGTTTTTGCCTCTTCCTGAGTGGCTCCCTTCCGATGGGTTTCATACAATGGAAAAGTTTGTCTCTACGTTACGAAATCCTGTGTTTAGAGAAAGGTTAAAAGAAGTATTGCAATCTGGTAAAGGGGTTTTTAGACAATTTAAAGATGTGCTACAAGAACAACCCTCAATTCAGCGTCTTTG
>CAYZUR010000040.1:0-10166 GCA_964481535.1 uncultured Spirochaetaceae bacterium
TTCCATCGCTCTAATATCAATCATTTACCAACTCTGTGCAAAAGATGGTTTTTAAATATAAGGAGCTAGGAATTCCTTATGCTCTCAAAGAGACCTCTGAAACAAGCCAGGCAGAACTTCTTCATGCACAACATATTCTCGAACAATATGGAATAGATGTTACAAGAGATCAAAAGGTAAGCTGATGTAATGCATGATATAGGTTTCGATAGTTTTCTCTAGTTTGATCTTTGATTATTTCCTTGATATTTTTAAAAAATGCATTATAATGTCAATATACGTATTTTTATTACGCATAAAAGGAATAAAATCATGATTCAGGAATTTAGTGTAGAAAACTTTCGTTCTATCAAAAAGAAACAAACGTTGAGTTTTCTTGCAAATAACAAAATACATTCAGGAGCTGAAGATTACCTGTGTACCCAAATTACTGATTCAGTCCGTCTTTTGAAACTTTGTGTGTTATATGGATATAATGCATCTGGGAAAACAAACCTTTTAAAAGCTCTTGGTTTTTTGCGCACCATCGTCCTTTCTAGCCCTGAAACTAAGGATGAAGAGACTATTTTTATCCCATTTGCCCTTGACGAAAAGACTCGTGAACAACCAGGAACTTTTTCACTTATTTTCTTTATAAATAGAGTTCGCTATGAATACGTTGTATCTATTGATCGTAAGCGTATTTACAATGAATCGTTGTGTTTTAGTCCAGAAGGAAGGGTCGCAACCCTTTTTACTCGTACCTTTGATGAGGAAAATTTAGTTTCAAAATTGACTATTGGAGCTAAATGCTCTTTCTCAACCAAGGACAAGACTATACTTAATGGTAATACTTTGGAAAACTCCACGGTATTACATGCATATCAGAAAAGTAATATTCACTCAAATGTTTTGGATACAGTGGTCTTATATTTTAAAGAAAACCTTATGCCTATGATTACTCCATCTGTTCTTTTAAGAGATTGGAGTATCGAACGATTAGCTGATGATGTGAAAAGAAAACAATTCTACGTTAAGTTTCTAGAAAAAGCCGATTTTCAGATAGCTGATTTGGAGGTTAAGAATAAAAAGATCTCTGTTGATGATGAGCTGCTTAGCAATCTGCTTGAGCAAGGTGCCCCAAGTGGGCTTATTAATCAACTAAAAAAAGATAGACATATTGAAACTAAAGAACTCTTTTTTATGCATGAAACTTCTCAGGGACAATATCCAATTTTAGCGGAAGATGAATCTCATGGCACCTTACGCTATTTTGGTCTTGGTGGAGTGTTACAAGAAATTATAGCAAAGACTCATATTGTTACAATAGATGAGTTGGAATCCTCTTTGCACCCAGATCTAGCAACCTTCTTTTTACAAATGTTTCTTATGAACTCTAAAGACTCTCAAATTCTTGCAACAACTCACGCTTCATACATTATGGAGCTTGACTATATGAGAAATGATATGGTCTGGTTTTGTGAAAAAAATGAATATGGAGCTAGTGAGTATTATTGTGCTCAGGATTTCAAACTCCACAAAAATAATAATCTTGCTAATTTTTATCGCATTGGAAAGCTTGGTGCTAAACCTATATTAGGCAGTCCAGTATTCTACAAGGAAGAGTAATGAGGGAAAAAACTTTAAAGAAATCAATAACTGTGGTAGGGGAAGGGTTGACTGAGTGGATGTACTTTAATCATATCAGAAGAAAGCAAAGATACTCGTTTTCTTTGAACCCTGATTTACCCAAACATTCAAGCTATACATACATCTTTGCCAAAGCAGAAGAGCTTTGTGCTAACGGATTTGATATAGCTTTCTGTATCCTAGATATTGATACCATTCTTCAAGATAAGAAATTAGAAGGATCTAAAAATGCTTGTAGGCAATTGCCCAATAATATTATACCAATCACAAATAATCCCTGTATTGAAATTTGATTTCTCATGCATTTTATGAAAATACCTCATAGTCGTGTGTATGAGTCATATGAATCATTAGAGAAAGTGCTGATTAAATACCTGCCAAACTATGCAAAAACGAAGGAATATCTAAACTCTTCAAATATATTTTCCACACTTGAAAAAGATGAAGGTCTACAAAGAGCCCTAAGGAATTCGAGAAGTATCCTAGCAAAATTAGAGCAAGAAAAAGATGTGTACCAAAATTCTTTTTCAGAGATATCTCTTGTTGTCACACATTTAGAAAAATGTAAATTTTGTAGTTTTAGGCAAGACTGTAAAGTTTGTGCAGGTTCAATTTCAACATTTTTCTAATTAAAAATAGTTTTTATGGTAATACATAATATTTGGAGAAATGGACTTAACTACCATATTATACCGAGTAATAGTAAAAGGTAATATTTCTACTAAATACTTCTGCTTCAATTATGCGAATACTCCATATGCTGTTTAATAAGTTACTTTTCTTTTAATTTTTCTCCATCGTATGGTATACTCACTTGGTACAAATTTTAGTAAGTGAGAGGTGTGAGAATTGGAAAAAATAGACATCATGAAACAAGCAGCAAAGGCAGCTCATGAAACAATGAGTGAAAATATTGGTGGTCCCTTTGGAGCTGCAATAGTAAAAGATGGAGAGATCCTAGCTATAACAAGTAATAGTGTCCTTTACGATCAAGACCCTACAGCACATGCTGAAGTGAATGCGATTAGAGCTGCAGGAAAGATACTAAAAACACATGATTTAACTGGATGTGAACTTTATGCTACAGGATACCCTTGTCCTATGTGCTTAAGTGCAATTATTTGGGCAAATATTAAAACAGTCTATTATGGATGTGAAGCGTGGGAAGCCGAAGTTGCGGGTTTTCGAGATGATATGATTTATGATTATTTAGAGAATAACAGAAATGATGAGAAAGTTCTTCATCTTGAACAAGTAGGCCACAGTGATTGTAAAGTGCTCTATGAGATGTATGTAAAAGAGGCAAAAGAACTCTATTAATCTCTCTATATATGGAGAGCTTATCAATGAGATAAGTTCACCATAGTAATTCTATCTGAAATCTTTTGTGTAATTCTTTTTATTTTCCTCTCATTTTTTATAATGTACAGATTTTAGAAATAAACTCTTTATCTAATGGATAAATTGAACAATTTAAGTGTTTGTAGAAAAGACAATCAAATATTACATTAGAACTACCATCATAGAGTGAGATGCTATTACCATTATTTCAGGCTCTAGATAGTCAAGTTTACCAATAAGTTCCTTTCTCATTTCACACCCATCTACTCTTAGTGTCCTCAATACATCTTTTCATGGCTCATTATAATAGTGAAGTAATCTTTTCCACACGCGCTGCATCTGTGTGTGTGAGTAAAAACTCAGGTTGTCGAAGCATTCCTCCCATATAGATGTGATCGGGTCGATACTTCATCTTTGATTCTATAACCTTTAAAAGAGATAGATGATACTCTTTTGCATGAATGAGCGAGTGAATATGAGCGAAATTTCTTTCGTTAATGCCACTTCCTGGCATGATGATAATTCTTTCACCTGCTTGTATTACAAGGTCTCTTAATACTTTTGCGCCATCTGAGACAGTAGCTTCTCCTCCACTTGTGAGGACTCTTTGGACACCTAAGGTAATAAGCACTTCAAGGGACTCTTTTAGATTAACACACATATCAAATGCTCTGTGAAATGTAACTGGAAGGGGGGAGGCAAGGCTTATAATTTCTTTGCTTCTTGCTTCATCAATGTGTCCCTCTGGGGTGAGTATTCCAAATACGATTACATCTGCTCCTGCATTTTTATAGGTAACGACATCCTTTTTCATTGCTTCGAATTCATAATCTGAATAGCAGAAATCTCCACCTCGAGGACGAATCATTACACTCATCTGTATTGAAGTTTTCTCTTTTGCTACTTGAAAGGCGCCAAGAGAGGGGGTAAGCCCCCCTTCAAAGAGGTCGCTACAAAATTCTACTCTATCGGCATTCCCTCTTTGGGCGGCAATAACACTCTCAATCGATTCTAAACAGATTTCTATCTTTGGTTTGTTTTCATTCATATATATTCCTTCTGATTATTAAAAGACTATTTTGTATCAATAATGCTCTTTACCCCAGGACCTTCAATACTACTCTTGCCTCCATTTATTGGATTTACTTGTATTTGCGTGCTAATCCTCTCTTTTAGACCTGCAACATGGGAGATGATACCAATAAGTTTCCCTGTTTGTTGAAGTGTTGATAATGTTTCTAGTGCTGTTTCAAGGGATTGCTCATCTAACGTTCCAAATCCTTCATCTAAGAAGAGTGAGTCTACTTGAACTTTTTTACTCGACATTTGTGATAACCCAAGGGCGAGGGCGAGTGAGACGATGAAGGATTCCCCTCCAGAGAGGTTCTTAATCGATCTTATTTCTCCAGCTTGGTAATTATCGATAATGTGTAATTCGAGCGGTTCTGCACTGCTATGTAGGAGTAGATAGCGGTCACTCATTTTATGAAGTTGCTGATTTGCATGGTCTACCATTAATTCAAAGGTAATTCCTTGAGCAAATTTCCTATATTTCTTTCCATCAGATGAACCGATGAGGGTATTGAGGCGACTGTATTTTGCAACGATTTTACTTCTTGCATCAATCTCTTTTTGCTTTTCTAATCCCTTCAATTTGATTGTTTCATTTTGATTGAGTGTTGTAGTAATAGTTGCTTTTTCCTCTACTATTTTAGTGAGTTCACTCGTAAGAGTACTCACTGTATCTGAGATTTCTTCTAGTGATTCATCTGTTTCTTTTTTTTCTTTCTCAATTTTGAGGGAATTAGTTCTACTTTCTATATTCGCTTCTATTGTTGTCTTTCTATTATCTAATTGCTTCATCGTGGTATTGATTTCTTCTCTCTGGTCCAAGGAAAGACGTGAGAGGATGAATTCTTGTTCATCTTTAAAGGAGAAAAGGTTGAGTGACTCAATAAAAGAAGATTCTTTCGTTGTGAGGTTTGGTCGATCAGTTTCTCTCTTTTTATTTGTTGCCTTTAGGTTTTCGTTGAGCGTATGAAGGTCTGTGTTAATAGAGGTGAGGAGCTCTTTCACTCTTTTCTCTTCCCCTTCAGCTTTCTCTATAGCATCGAGGAGTTTCTTCTCTTGTTCATCGCAATCTTTATCCTGAAAGAGTTCCTTGCGAGTATTTTTATCTTTATTATACTCCGTTTCCAATGATTCAATTTCTAGAGAAATTTCATTTATTCGACTCTCATTGGTTGTATAGGTATGTTCTTTTTGTTCTTTACTGTGTGTAATATTCTCAATCTCTTTTGTTAAAGCATTTTTATCATTTGTATGTTTGTTATAAAGAGTTAGTCTCTCTTTTAATGTACTTAGCAGTGTGAGTTCTTCTACATTCTTAATATCTTCAATTCCAACTCCACTAAGGCTCTTCATTAATATCTCTTTTTTAGATTCATATTCTTCTCTCTGATCTTTGATGTCCTTAACAAGAGATGTACGTTGATTATTGGACCGATCGAGTGTATTTGAAGCATTTTTTATACTCTCTATATGTCCACTTACGAGTTTTTCTTCTCTTTTTTCATCTGCTTCTAATTCATTGATGTGGTCTTGTTTTGTTTCAATAGTGGTAATGAGTGTTGTGATAGTTTCAATGCTACGATCTATATCATTCTTTATGGGAATGTTTCCTTTTGCATATGGGTGATCGAGCGAGCCACAGAGGGGGCAGGGGGTGCCATCAATTAATAGGCTCCTTTCATGTGCAAGGTCTTGAATTTTAGTATGTAACGATTTTATCTCAATAAGACTATCTTTATCTTTATAGTATTCTCGTAATAGTTTTCCATCGAGTAATGAAGTGATTTCTTCTTTCTTAATTTTTATTGTTTCTTGTAGTTCTTTGAAAGATTTTTCTTGTTTGAGTGAGGTTATTGTTAGTACATCAATGTGTGATTGCTGTGATTTAATATCTTTTTGTAAGGTAGTGGAATCTTTTTCTTTAATCGCAATTTTTGTCTTATAGCCACTTAACGTATCTAAGATAGCTTCAATACCAGAAAGGGAGGTGTTAAGAAGGTCATCTTGGCTATGTTCTTGTAAGAAGTGTTCTATATGTGTGAGCATAGATGTTTTTTCTTGTAATTGTTTCTTTGCTATTTCTATCTCTTTGGATAGTTCAATATTTGTTGTTTTTATGATGTTGCGACTATTTTTTTCTTTGGTAATAGATTGTGATTGTGAGTGAATCTTTTGGTCTAATGAACGCACCTGTTTAATAATAGTTCGTTGATTCTTTTCTTCTTCTTTTGTGTGTATTGTGTGGGTTTCTTTTTCTTTAGATTCATCCTCTTTCTCTTTTTGAGTGAGGTAAAGTGAGTTAACCGTGGTAGTTGTCTCTTTAATATACTTTTCATTTGATAGCATAGCTTCTCGTAATTGAGTTATTTCACTGTAGACTCTCGCTAGCTCATTTGCTTTAAGAGCTCTAGAAAGGATTTCTCTTTTAGGGTGAAATTCGTCTAATTCACTCGATAGTTGATGTTGCATTTGATGGTAGAGAGTGAGTTCTTCTTCTATCTTTTTAATGTTTAGTAACCAATTAAGGGCATTGTTGTGGGTTTGAAGGGTTTCTTTGATTCCTTTTTCTTGTGCTTCATATGCGCTAATTTTTTCTTTGTATTCAAGTTCTGCTTCTTTTGAGATTGGTTTAATTTCTTCTAACAAGTCTTTTAGACGAGTGAGAATTTCATTTTCACCTTTGTGTTTATCAAATACAGCTTTAGATATTATTGTGTACATTTCGGTGCCAGTAATTTGTTCAAGTATCTTAGATTTTTCTTCAGCTCCAGCTTTTAAGAATGTGTCAAAGCTTCCTTGAGCGAGTAAGACAGATCTCGTGAATCGATCAAAATCCATCCCTGTTTTCTCTTCAACGCTTGAAGGAACGAGGCTTCTTTTTGATTCAATGAGAATACCTGTTGTAGCATCACTGATTTCATGTGAGGCATCCACGAGGTTTCCATCTACTTTATTTCGAGCTCTGTGTTGCTCCCACGTGCAGATAAAGTGACCGTGAGAAGAAGTAAATTCTACTTCACTAGAACAATTCGTTGTTTGTCGTGACATGATTTCATTGGAGCTTGTTGTGATTCTCCCAAGGCGTGGTGTTTGTCCATAGAGAGCAAGGGTTATTGCATCAAGAATTGTTGACTTACCAGCCCCTGTGGGGCCAGTGAGTGCAAAGATTCCATTTGATACATATTCTGGATGGGTAAAATCTATACTCCACTCTCCATAGAGAGAATTTAAGTTTTTAAAGGTTAATTTTAGTATTTTCATATCTTCTTACTCCTTCAACGTATCTTCGTTTTGGATGGCGAATAGAATTTCTTTGTAAGAATCTATGAGTTCCTTTTTTTCTTCATTTTCTATTTCATAGGCCGCAAGAAGTCTTTCAAACACTTCATATTCATCAACATCATCGAGGGTTTCATTCTTGTAAGCAGAAAGTAATACAGAATCAATAAAATGAATATCTTTTATCCGAATTATATGTAACTTTGATTTCTCAACTTGTTCTTCAAGGGCAATTTTTGCTTCTTGTGCTCTCGTGTGTTCACTCAGTTCTATTTCTAACCACGCATCACTATTTTGTGTAATGAGTTCATCAACTGCTGTTTGTATTTCTTCAAGGGTTCCTTTTAAGCGCTCTAAGCGTTGAAATAATGGTACGGAGTATTCATTAATATTTGGTGTTGTGTTATCAAAAGAGATGAGAAGAACTTTCTTTTGTTGTTTAGCTTCTCCAAAGCCCATGGGGATGGGGGAGCCACTGTAGCGATAGTGTTCTTTTGAACCTACTTTTTGTGCACTGTGGAGGTGTCCTAGAGCGAGGTAGTCTATACAGGTGGGAAAGATATCTTCATGTACAGAGCCAAGAGATCCTACATATAGGTCTCTCATTCCGTCTCCGTCAGTGACTACTCCTCCAGTACTAAAGAGGTGTCCCATTGCTATGATGGGAACTTTTGCATTAAAGGAAGAGAGGTATTCAGTTTGTCTTAATGATGCAATTGCACATACTTTTTCGTAATGGTCTTTAATTCCAGAAATTAATTTTTTGTCTTTATCATCAATAGTTTCTCCGCTCTCTACAGTTCTAATATCTTTATCCCTAAGGTAGGGAACTGCACAGATGATAGCTTTTGGGGTGTGAGAGTCATCGTAAAAGGTGATAACCTCTTGTGCTACATCTTCTCTCATCGATCCCACTACATAGACATTAAGTGTTTCTAATAGGGCTTTAGGAGCATCTAAGAAGGTGGGAGAGTCGTGGTTTCCTCCTGTAATAACAACTGCCTGGCAATTCGTTGTTGAGACTCTATAGAGAAACTGATAATAGAGCATTTGTGAGTAGTGAGACGGGATCGTGGTATCAAAGATATCACCTGAGATAAGGAGGAGATCAATATCCTCACTCTCAATAACATCAGTTAACCAATTAAGAAAGAGGGTGAACTCTTCATATCGTTTTTTTGTATATAAATTTCTTCCTAAATGCCAATCAGAGGTGTGTAGTATCTTCAACGTATCATTACTCCTATCCCTTTATTGTTACACACTTATCTTAATGAGTCGATGAGGGAAATGAGAAAAAGATACATGATGATTTTGAGCACAATGGAGCGCTCTCTTAAATATTTAGATACAACTACATCAACATACAAAAAGATGACTGCTACGATTGTAATCCTGTGAATAGGAAAGGCTCGTTCAAAATAATTAGAAAATGTTAGTATGTGGACATTTTTCTGTTTCTCTTGGTCGCTTGAAGATGTGTGTATATCAGTTTTCCACCAATATATCTACATAATATTGATGGCTTGATAATGGGTAAAAATACTCATTATCAAGCCTAGGACATGTTGGTAGATGTAATTATTCAGCTTTCTTATGTGCTCTGTGTATCACCACACCAATAATAAATAGAGCAACTCCTCCTACTAAAAAGAGGATTGGCATGAGGTTCATCTTGGATACAGTAAAGTTTAAAATATCCTGGAGTGTCGAAGAGGAGACTGGAAGTGCTTCAAGATTGGCTCCGGTAAGACTTTCAGTTGTAGATAGATTTGAAAAGTAATTGATGATGATAAGAAAAGCACCACCAGTGAGAGCAGCACTCACACCAAACCATTGTAAGCCTCTTCCAACTTTCCAAAAGACTATACAAAGTACTAAAAAGACGATGATGATAATCCAAGCAAGGAATCCGAACACAACTTTCATTGTATTAAGATAGCCAGTGGCCATCTCTAACGTACCGGGTGACATATCATCTACCAAATCTGCAACTACCAATGAATCAGGTAGCCCCAATTCATCAACAATCTGTTGTGAAATCATTGGAATATAGGTACGAGGTGCACCAAATATTGCAAATAATTCGGCATCAGAGTAGGTTTCTAGTCCAGCAGCAATATTTTGTTTAATTTCATTGAGTTTACTTTTTACATCTATAACTGCAGTGAGGGAGGTTTTTTCTCCATTAAGCAAATCAGTAACATCATCGGTGACCATCACTGTTTGTTCTTCAATCCAGGCAGTATCCAACGCATCGGTTATTGCAGATGAGATGAGTTCTACTTGTGAGTCCACTGCTGCTTTCTGTGCGGGATCCGTCACAGGATTACCACCAGTTAGACCTTCACGTACAATTTGGGGAATCATGTCTGTGAGTTCTCCATGAACAATTGAAGATATCTTATAATCTTCTACTACTGAGCGATAATACTGTTGGTTTAGTAGAGTCTTGTTGATACCACTGTAAATCATGAATCCCATTCCATACACGATAAACACAATCGTGAGCAGTATGAGAACGATAAGCTTTAATTTTTTCACAAAGTTTCTCCTTCTATACAGAACATATACTCATCTCATCACTTGAATAATGCATGTCGATTAAAGTGCAGATGGCAAACACATTATATGATGTGTTGATTGGCACCACAAGGAAAAAACTTAAAGGGAGAAGAGATTTTATGCCTCCTCTGATGGACAAAATATGCCACTTTAGAAAACTATGCAGTAAAATATTGAATATTTTAAATGCATTGAATCTGTTATTTCAATTTTATTACTATCGATAAATAGAGCAAAGGAATTAATTATTTACTCTATTTACGTAATGAGTACATTAAAAC
>CAYZUR010000041.1:0-10045 GCA_964481535.1 uncultured Spirochaetaceae bacterium
CGAATAATAGAAATAGAGGAATAAGAAGTAATAATACTAATTTTTTTTTCATATGCATCTCTATTCTACCATACTATTGATAATCCTAGCATCACTTGTGTTGATCCATATTCAACATATGTTTCTTGCCCCGTTTTATACGTAGTATGATTAAAAAGAGCTCCAGCACTGAGCGCTAAGGAAGCTTGCAATTGGTATTGCAGCAGTAGAGAGATACTACTTTGATAGGTAAAATACGTATCATTTTCTATCCTCAAACCAACTCCAAATAGCCCGCTACCAACAAAAGAAAGTTTTGAATACCAAAGATGAGCATTCTTATCTGAAAAGAATATACTAAACGGGAGGGTTCCTTTTAGCCCCCCTTGGGCAAAAAGTGAAATGGAAGAAGAAATAAAGTCAAAATCCCCTTTTAGCCCAGCTTCCACCATAACAACACCCCAGATGGGAAATAATTCATACATTGCATTTAGAGAAAGTGAATTGAGATTAAAAGGAAGTTGTATTGAAATTGCGTGAGAAGGACTTTGAGTGAGGTGCATACACCTCACGAGCGTATCTTTTGCCCATAAGGGGCTAAGATACATAAATTCATCATCTGCTGAGGTAACTAATAATAAAGAAGTAGGATTTTCATCCATATCTGATGTGATAAATCTTTTGCCTAATAGATTCTCTTTTCCGTCTCTTCTTGCACTAAGAGGACTCCCTTCCGCAAAATATAATCGATACGGGGCACTCTCAAGAGAGTAGAGAGAGCTAAGGATAGAAGAGAGAGTTTCATTCAGCTTTGCAATATAAGAGGAAGAAATAGCATCCTTTGTCTCTGATAAAAAATAGAGACTTCGCATCTCACTTAATTCACCTTTTGTCACCACGATATCACTTTTCACTAAGACATCAGGAGCGAAGAGTGCATCATCTACTTCGAAGGAGAGTATCTCTATGGAAAGGAGATTTCCCTCTTCTTTTATATCAAAGGCCATCTCTTGTAATGCAAGTAGAGCCTCTTCCTCTATTGCTTTTATAGGATAATCTATATTTTGAGCAAAAGTGGGAAGAAGTGAAATAAAGAGGAATATAATTGATAAATATAAATTTGACCTTATTTTACCCAATAGTTCACTATCTCCTCTACTAAAAGGGCTGAATGTGTGGCTTGTCGTATAGATAGCCATTCATAGCGGGAGTGGAGGTTGTGGCCACCGGTAAAAATATTCGGGGTAGGAACTCCCATAGAAGTAAGACGTGCGCCATCTGTGCCTCCTCGAATAACTTTTTCAACTAAAGGAAGATGTATCGATTTCGCTGAGGCAAAAATAGATTCCATTACTTCAGGGTTCTTTTTAATTTCTTGTGCCATGTTAGAATATGAGTGAGTAGTACTTAAAGAGACTTTTCCACCAGGAAAAAGCTTTTCAACACTCATCCCCACACTCTTTAACGTATCAATTCGCTCTTCAAGTCGCGCACTATCAAAATCTCTTACATAATAAGCTAATGAGGTATGAACAATTGTCCCTTTAATATCATCAACGCTATAATATCCATAGCGACCATCTGTGGATTCAGGACTTTCACTACGAGGAATTGCATTCATAAATGTGGCAGCCATTGAAACACTATTTACGAGCCTTCCCCTTGCCGCTCCCAAATGGTAAGGAACTCCAGTAAATTCTACTTTTACTGTTGCTGCATTAAAACATTCTCCTTCAATCTCCCCTCCACCATTACCATCAATGGTGTAACACACTTTTGCATCAATGAGAGATAAATCAAATGCATCCATACCACTACCGATCTCTTCATCACTTGTAAAAACAAACTCTACGAGTCCGTGTTTTACTTCACGGTGACTCATGAGGTATTCAGCTACACTCATGATAATAGCGACACCAGATTTATCATCACCACCTAATAAAGTAGTTCCATCTGTGACAACAATTGTGGAACCAACTTCATCTTTAAGATCAGGATGTTCTGTTGGGTCAAGAGAATATTGATCATTAAGGGCAATAGCACTTCCATCATAGTCTTCAATAACACGTGGTTTCACATCATTACCCCACACATCATCTGCAGTGTCGACGTGAGCCATAAATGCAATGGGAGTAGTCTCTTTATCAACATTAGAGATGATTTTTGCAACTACATACCCTTTTTTATCAAAGGTGACATCTTCTATTCCAAGCTCTTTTAATTCGTTATAAAGAATGTTCAGTAATTCTAACTGTCCATCGGTTGATGGTCTCTTATCTGTGACATGCGGGTCACTCATTGTATGTATTACTGCATATCGTAAAAATCGTTTTAGTATTGTTTCATGATAAGGAAAATTAGACATGGTAGTCTCCTCATAATATGGGTTTAGTTATTATTTCACATTCAACAAAGGACAACAAGAGGAGAAACAAAACTTAAGCCTCTTAGCAGATGCTAAGAGGCTCACACATAACAAATTCATTCAGTATTATGCATTAAAATTATATTTTTTCAACATTGGTTTTATTAAATCTAATACTTGATAAATTGAAAAGACAACGAGAACAAGCCCTGTTACCACAGGCCCATTATTCATGGTCCGTCCCACAGTGATCATCGATGTAGCAATAGCAAAGGCCGCACTCGGATCGGTTGTCACATCAACTATCCATTCCTGAAAAGATTCTCCCATGTTATCACCATACTGATAATAACGATAAATTGATAACACAGTAGTTGCTACTATTCCAGATGCGATAGCAACAGCTGCTGCTGCCGTAACTTTACCCCAAAAGACGACCTTCGGAATTGCAGCGTAGACAATACCGGCAATCATCAATACGATTGTTTTTGTTAGTAACTTCTGAAGGTCTCTTAAAAAATCTTCTCTCTGACTTACAGGAAGTGCCCTTGAATGCAGTTGACCAAATTCGATTGTTCTCGCTCTTACTCTCGTAATCTCTTCTTGCAATGTGTTCATTTCATCAGTATCTATGAGATCTTGAGCTAACTCTAATAGTACTGTTGAATCCTCTTGTGAAAAAAGAGCGTGGGAGAATCGTAGATATTCTTCACCATTCTCTTCTTCTAGCATAGAGTGTACTACTTGAGTTCCACGACTCTCCCCACTACGACTCATTCTGCTTTGAAATTCCCCTTCATGTTCCTCAATAATAGGGGCAATCACCTCCCATTGTTCATCTATTCTCGATGCCACGGGATCTATTAAATCCTCACTATCAAAAGCGCTATTAGGATTACTGTCCCAAGCGATCGAGCACCCTACAAGTGAAATAATGAGATACATCGCAATAATTGAGGTGTACATTGATTTTGCTTTTTTGTTCATATTGACTCCTTTTTAGTCGATTGAAATATTGGCGATTGTTATGTGAACATTGAGTGAAAAATTTATTTTACTAAATGATGGGACAAACCCATGGATATATTCATAGGTCTCCTTATAGATCTGAGTTGGGTCTCTTAAGGTAATCTGTGGAGATAAGCTGAATTGTTTAAAAAAGTTCCATCTGTACCCTATGCTCATATCATTCAGATAATGAAAGTTTTCCTCTGGCAGATAATTTCCGACAAAGGTAACTAATTTTATCAGAGAGAGGGATATATAAGGACCGTTATTCCATGGGTAGATGAGTAGTTGAATAGAAGTATCAAGATATGCTTCTTTTCCCCCTGTTTGATCAAATAGAAAAGAGAAAGGAATCTCAATTGCAATATCTTCATTTAAAGAGGCACCAAACCCAACAGTTCCATATATTTGACTAGGTAGTAATGACTTTAATGCCACTAGATCAGTAAATGTATAGAATTCGATGGATTGAGCGCTTAAGGGAAATGAGAAGAGAATAAAAATAAAAAAATAAAGAGCCTTTTTCATATCGCGCCTCCAATTCATTGTTAAAGGAACGATATCATTAGCTCTTTAGTCAGAACAATCGTTTATATACACTAGTCTATTTGCACTAGTTTGTTTTATTTATACATCTTCCCATCCTATTGTAGAAATAAGAGAATCATATATTTTTGATGCAGAAAAGATCGCGATGGAGTCTTTCTTCCCATCTTTTAGGGTAAAGATAAGCCCATGACGTAAGCCAACAACCTTCCCTGTTTCGATCGATGCAATATCTGTTATTTTTCTCGACCACACAACAGTTACATTTTCATTACTCTTCACACCCTTTTGATACAATTGGAAGTGAGTATTAGTAACAATACATCTTCCTCGAATAAGGTCCTCACTCGTCATTGGGGGAACTTTTGCACAATACATAGAAAAATTATATGCATCATGATCCACCTTATCAACATCCTTCTCACTCACGTAATAGGTGAATTGATAATACAAATAGAGGATTAAAAACATAACAAGGAAAAGAGACCAATAGGCCCAAGAGGCAATCATGTTATTAGGAATAAACACAACGACGGCAAAAAGAGCTAACAACAATACTTTTAGAAGAATTTTCATACCGCATACTATAACAAAAGGAAACTTTAGATTCCAGTGTGCTTGCCACATCTTCTCTATTTAAGTATCTTATTCTTTATGCATGTAATACCAAAATATCCGGCATCAACTCCATTAGAACTAGAGCATAGAGAGGAGTTACAATCTTATCTACTCGCCCATCGATATGGGATTAGTGAGTATTCTATGGCTTCTTTATATCCTTTTACAAAAAAAAGAGATTTCACAGTAGCCTATTATACCTCCTCTAGTGGGAACAAAGAATTCCTTTTTATAGGAAAACAACTCAATGGAGAAAATTTAGAAAAGTTTGCAATACTTCCTAATGGATTTCCAACAAAGAGCGTAATGGACCTTTTATCACGCGAAGTAGAAGAAATAAATACTATTGCAAAAGAGAAGAAAGATGATTGGAAGGCTAACATTGAATTATATTGTCCGTCTCTTCAAATTGAAGAAGATAGAGATAATGCAGATTACGTGTATGAAAAAAAATCGTTAATTGATTTACCAGGGCCTGCACTCCATAAGAAGTTAGTACATGCACAAAAATTTATGAAAGAACATCCCGAAAGAATTCTCCTTCCATCCAACGTTGCTCCAAAAAAAGATATGAGGAAGATTTTAAATGAGTGGGCACAAAAAAAACCCTCTGTAGAAGATTACGAAGCTACTCTATTAGCGATTGAACACCAAGAAGCACTCAACTTAAAAGGGTATGTTCTCTATTCAAAAGATATTCCTATTGCATTTGCTCTTGGTGAAGAAGACTCCAATCGCTTCATTATCCACATCGAAAAAGGTCTTTTTCAATATAAGGGAGTGTACCAATACATCAATAGAGCTTTCGCTTCTGAATTGGGTGATAATATTATTGAAATTAATAGAGAACAGGATTTAGGAATTGAAGGTCTCAGGCAAGCAAAGATGACTTACCAGCCATCTTATCTTTTGATGAAATATAAAATTCGACTTAAAGAATAAAAAAAACACCTTCAACAATAGGTTATATCATTGAAGATGCTGTAAAATAGAATTCATTCTCTATTATTTCTTAGCACTTTTTGAAGAATCAGCAAATACACTCATTAACAATCCAGCACCCATCATTTCGCTCTGATCCATACTTTTTAAGCTATCTACAAACTCTTTAAAATCGACCATTGTCTCAACCATCATTAATCGTACAAACGCCTCTTGATTCTTTTTACCAGTAATTTCTAGAATAGACTCTTTGATACTCATCATAAAAGCAATTTCATCTTTTCTGATCTGCCATGACCTTCTACTTCCTTCTACACTTCTAATGAAAAATCCTTCTTGATGGAATGCATCAGTTAATGATTTCCGCACAAAATCTGCAGCTCTATAGGAAGGGAGTTCTATTTCAATAGTAACACTATCATCATCTGTTACCGGTGCAAGTTCTTTACGATACCCAGAACCACCTTTAAAAGAAGCAATCAATAGAGGGGGAGCAGCAACAGATGCCAATAGCATTGTCATTACCGCCACACCAAATAAATCGGGACCAATAGCACCACTAGAGAGTCCGATACCTGCAACAATTAATGTAACTTCTCCTCTTGGAAGCATTCCTGCACCAATTCGGAAAGCACCTTTTAGATTAAACCCAATTGCTAATGCAGGAATACCACATCCTAATAATTTCCCCAAGAAAGCAATGAGAGAAAAAAGAACACCAAATACAATGACACTAGAGAGGGCAGAGAAGTTAACCATCATCCCCATTACTGCAAAGAATACAGGAATAAAATAATCGCCTACTGTCTTAATTCTTTCAGTTATTTCATGGGCAACATCCGTTTGACTAAAACTTAATCCAGCAATATATGCCCCGATAATCATAGCAAGACCTGCCATTTCAGAGAATCCTGCTAAAAGAAGGGCAACCCCAAAAGAGAGCTCTGCAATAAGGGCGAGAGAATCTAACTTCTTCATCCCTTTTGTAATATATGGAGCACTGAATATTCCAGCAACCATACATATCGCCCAAAAACCTACTGCTTTAAGGGCAACAAATCCAATTGATGACCATGCAATAACACCACCGCCCATTTCAACGGCAGCAACTCCAACAACAACTGAAAGCAAGATAATACTAATAACATCATCTAACACAGCGGCTGCTAAAATAGTGACACCTTCTGGAGTAGATATTTTTTTAGTTTCACCTAAAATTCTCGCAGTAATTCCGATTGATGTTGCTGTACAGATCGTTCCAAGAAAAAGAGCCTCGGGATCCATCATTGAGTGGACATCACTATGTAAAAGAACTGTTACTCCAGCACCAAGGAAAAATGAGAAGATTACTCCTCCAAGTCCAACTACAGTGGCTTTTCCTGAGAAACGGATAAATGTTGGTAAATCTGTTTCGAGCCCCGAACTAAATAATAAAAAGATTGATCCGATAGTCGCTATTCCATAGAGTTCTGGAGAAACAGGAATAGTCCCTTCCATCAATGGGAAAAGAGGCCCAAGATGCCCTAATGGTATAGCTCCTAATACATACGGACCTATAAGCATTCCTGCAGCGAGTTCACCGAGAACTTTGGGTTGGTTCAGTTTTCGACTAAAGACCCACCCAAATATCTTGGTAGAAAGAATAATAAGTCCAACTTGCAATGCGAGAAGCATCATTTCATGTGCCATATTATCTCCTATATCCCAAACACAGCAAGTACATCTTTCGCTGTTCTTGCTTCTAAGATTGCCTTTCGTGCACTCTCTTCTTTTATCACCATACTCACCTCAGCAAGAAATTGAACATGAGGTCCAACTCTGTCTGTGGGAGAGAGAGTCATAATAAAAATAGTACTAGGCTCTCCATCAAGAGACGCAAAATCTACTCCATCTTCTTTCACACCGATGCAAACAACAAGGCTCTTGACGACTTTAGTCTTGGCGTGTGGAATTGCAACACCATGTTGTATTCCAGTTGACATTTTGTGTTCTCGCTCCATAAGATCGTTAAACACGAGTTCTTTCTGTTCTGAAGGGATTAATTTAGCAGATATAAGAATTGCTAGGAGCTCTTTAATCACTCCTTCCTTGTCAGAACTTTTCAGATTGGTACTGATAACCGAGGGATTTAAAATATTCTTTAATTTCATAATGTTATTGATATCACCATCGCACTTTTGTTTCAAGAGAGTGAAGCAATAAGCAGAATCATTCGATAAGATAATCGGAGGTGCTTATGAAAAAGTACATGTGGATTATGATACTAATTATAGTAGTAACAGGCCTAGTATTTGTGGGTTGTGCAGAACAAGATGGTACAACAAACCTAAAGGTGAGGCTAAATGATGCAACTTCCTCGAGAGCTATAGCAAGGGATATGTATGCCCCCATAGGGGAAGGCTTAGATATTTATGGCTATATTCTTGAAGGGACAGGACCTAATGAGAACAGTTTAACCCTGACAACTAATAGTTCACAAGTGAACATTAATGGATTAGTTATAGGGACCTGGAATCTATTAGTAACAGCAATAAATCAGCAAGGAACCCCGTTAGCAACAGGAGAGAAAACCTTCCAACTCACAACAAGAAACAACTCAGTAGAGGTCATCATTGACACACTCATTGGTTCTGGAGATTTAAGGGTAGATTTCTCATGGGGAGAGGAGGAATTTGAAGAGATCGATTTCACGTTAGGGCTAAAAAAACAAAACGGAGCGTTAGTTGATGTAAGTAGCAGTGTTCAAGTAAATGCGCAAAGTTCAAGTGCACAATATCAAACGACTCTCGATGCAGGTGTGTATGAAATGACGTATTCAATATTTTCTAATGGGGTAAAACTTACAGGAGGTATCGATATAATAAGGGTTCTCGACAATAAAGAGACCCATGCGGAGGTAGACTTGACCATAAAAAAGGAGACACCTGAACCAACTGGTTTAGCTATCCAAAATACCTTTGGAAGGTCAATTAGTGGTTCAATTTCGGGATTACAGGATATCGTTAGTCCTCATAGTCCTCTCAGTGCAACTTTTGTTGATGATACACAAGGACCTCACACATATGAAGTAAAGTGGTATTTAAATGGTGAATTGCTTACCACTGGCCAAACTGCTAACTTTTCAACATATACAGGAGCACATAGACTCGATGCAATCGCTCAAGGATCTCAAATTGGGAATATCGGGGCTTTTACAAAAAGTTTCAAAGCATCTGTGACACAAAATGGGGATCTCCCCTTTATAGTCTCTTCTATTACAGGAGCAGATGTTGATAAAAATGATAATCCCTATTTTTTACATCAGGTAACTGATAGCAAGTTCTTACGAGATGGTAGAATAGTGATATCGAGTTCAAATGGGATACAAGTGTGTGATGTAGTGAATGATGAACTTGTTGTTTTACATAGCTACACCACCAGTGGAAATGGAATCAGTGTTGCAACAGACCCCTACCCAACTCAAGGGGTGAGTGATATTGCTATTGATACGAATGATAACATTGTAATTACAGTATCAAAAAATCTCTCTATTTTTGTTGTATATCAATACAATCCTAGTGATGGCTCGTTAACAAAACTAAGCTCTTTTGATAAAACAACGAATACATCTTGGAATTCAACTCTTTCAAATCTGGTAATTGATGAAGCGTATGATTATGCCTATGTAGTAAACACAGGAGATAAAAAGATGCAGACAATCAATTATAAGAACTCGCCCCTATCCGTTTATACGGATGTTGTGTTAAGTGCATTGGGAAAACCGATGAATGACCCTTCAGTATTACAGATATCGGATGATAAAAAAAAATTGTTAGTTTCATCCCCCCTAGACAATACCTTTTTCATCTACTCTCTTAGTTATTCAATGTATGGGAACCCGAGAATAGGACTTGGAGGAAATGGGGAAGTTGCTGCTTCAAAGGGATCCTTAGAACATATTCATTCTATTGGGGAAAACGTATACGCTCTCACAGATAATGGAATACATCTATACACATTAGATAGACCATTTAAATATGAGTATGAGACAGAAATTGGGACAACAGGGAATCACATCTATGCAATGGCCTTCGACAATCTTGCCACCCGGGCTTGGAGTATTGAGAAAGATACGAATATGCATATGAAGACATTTTCTCTTTTAGGGAATATTACCTATGATAGTGGAAGCGTTCAATTTAACAACTTGGATAATGTGAAAGTAAGCTATTCACCTCAGGGTAATATGATGAGTCTTACTGGCACTTCAAGTCTCTATTTAATGAGACTTAATGATAATTAGTAATTTATGGAAATATTATAGTAAACACAGTCCCCTGTTCCTGACTACTTTCTACCTCTATCGTAGCTTTATGTAATTGAGCTATTTGATACACAATAGTAAGCCCAAGTCCGGAACCAGGGGTTTTCCTTGCATACTCTCCCCTATATAGGCGAGCAAATATCTTGCTTTTATCTTCTTCACTAATCACCAAGCCCCAGTTATGGACACTAATAGCTTTCCCCTTTTGCTGCTCATATGCTTTTACTGTAATAGTAGAATTATCTTCACTATAAAGGCATGCATTCATTATAAGATTACTTAAT
>CAYZUR010000042.1:0-9261 GCA_964481535.1 uncultured Spirochaetaceae bacterium
GTTGCACTTACTTTTCCAAACCCTCTTTTAGTTGCATTTAGTTTTTCAATCAACCGAAACATGATTTTTATGTGAGAATGTTGGCATTATAAAGATGTAATGGTTATTATTATTCTATACTTACATAAAAAATCAAAATAAAAGCGTTATATTTCTACATTGTTGCTTCTTCTAACAGAGCTTCTCTATCTAAAATTGTGATTTTTCTATTCTTCTCGACGGTAATAATCCCCATCTCTTGAAAGAGTTTTATTTTACGACTAAACGTTTCTTGGCTCATCGCAAGAAGGGAAGCAATTGTCCCTTTTGATACAGGCAGTTGAACCTCATTGGTGAGTTGTTGCCTCATTAATTCAACAAAATAGTTTGCAATACGTTGATTAACACTCCCTTTTGCTACGCTGTGTAGCGTTGTATCCCGGTCGATGAGGCGTCTTGTTAATTCTTGAGTGATCTTCAATGCAATTGAGGGATATTCTTCCATTAATGAATTCATCATTTTTCCATCTATCATACACACTGAACTATGCTCAATACTTACTGCAAAGTCTTGCACAGCTTCTGTACTAAATAGGGAGAGTTCATTTGTAAAGTCTCCTGGTAATAGAATTCTCATTACCTGCTCCGATCCATCACTATCAAGGCGATAAATCTTAATTTTTCCTGTATTGACGACAATGAGAGGGCCACTCTCATCTCCAGCACTATAGATAATTTGTGAATGTGTGTAATGCTTTTCTTTAGATATGAGAGTAATAGCATGCATTTGTTCACTATTAAGGTGTTGAAATAAAGGGACTATGTGAAGGCAACTGTGATGATTACATTCCATTGCTTGTTATCTCCTTACTTCTCTAACATAATCTTCTTTTTCTGTTTCGAATACCTCATAATTCTCATTGCGTTGAGTATGACAAGTAATACAGAGAGTTCATGAGTTGCCATCCCTATAGCAAGGGTAAGGCCACCAAACAAGACACCAAATAAGAGAGAGATAGCTACCGCTATGGCAAAATAGATATTTTGTTTCATATTCCTATTTGCTTTACGACTAATATAGATTGCATCGGTGAGAGAATTCAATGATGAGGCAAGTAGAATAACATCGGCAGTTTCCATAGCCACATCATTCGTGCTATTTCCTATTGCAATTCCAACATCAGAAAGGGCCAGAGATGGAGCATCATTTATTCCATCTCCTACTAGGGCAACCTTTTGACCTTGTCTTTGAAGCTTTTGTACTTCTTTCACCTTATCTTCTGGTAAGAGCTCTGCTTTCACTTCAGATATTCCTAGGTGTTCTGCAATGATTTTTGCTGTGTGTCTACTATCTCCTGTGAGCATAATGGTCTTTTTTATCCCCATAGTGGAAAGACGTTTAATCACATCCTTTGCTTCAGGACGAACTTCATCAGATATGATGATAATGCCAAGAATTCCTTTCTTTGTTCCAACAAATACCGTACTTCCTTCTTCACTACTCTTCTCATCTATTATTATAGAATACTGCTTGGCCAGAGCTTTATTCCCTATATAGTAGGTTTCATTATTATGAGTGAATACGATTCCCTTACCTTGAATATATTTAGGGTTTTCTGGTTTTTCATCAGTGAAGAGGTCTACTTCTTTTGCTTTTTCAATAATTGCTTTAGCAAAAGGATGCTCTGAATATGCTTCACCAATAGAAGCTATAGTTAAGAGTTCTTCTTCATCTATATTATATGCATATAGAGCATGTACAGAGGGTTTTCCCTTTGTGAGGGTTCCTGTTTTATCAAACGCTATTGTGTTAATTTTGGCTAGCTTCTCAATTACATCTCCACCTTTGACTAATACTCCCATTTTTGCACTTGTCCCTATTGCTGCTACCATAGATACTGGTACTGATATTACGAGGGCTCCAGGGCAAGAGATCACAAGCAGGGTGAGGCTGATGTGAATATCTTGCGTGATAATATAGGTAATAATACTTAAGACGATGATTATTGGGGTGTAATAACGGGAAAATTTTTCAATAAACTTTTGAGTAGGAGCTTTTGCATCCTGAGCCTCTTCTACAAGGTGAAGAATTTTAGCAAAAGTGGTATCTTCTCCCACCTTAGTTGCCTCTATAATGAGGTAGCCCGAAGTAAGCATAGACCCACTGTATATCGCTTGTCCCTCTTTTTTTGATTCTGGGATGGGCTCTCCTGTAATGGAAGAGGCATCAACGTATGCTTCTCCACTGAGAACAACACCATCACAGGCAACTCTCTCTCCTGGTTTTATAATGAGAGTCATCCCTTTTGTTACTTCTTCAGGTGAGATAATCTCTTCTTTTCCCTCAATAAGCACTCTTGCTTTTACTGGAGCAAGAGCCATAATTGCGTTAATTGAAGATCGTGTTTTTTCAAGTGTTCTACTCTCTAGATACTCTCCTAACAAAAATAGGAATGTAACAGCACTTGCTTCATAGTACTCTCCAATAATTATTGCACCAACTACGGCAATTGAAACCAGGGCATCAATACCAACTACTCTATATTTGAGTGCAGTAATTGCCCTATAGAGTATTGGAAGTCCTGCAATAGAGGCAGAGATGAGCATCAATATAATAGTGATTGGATGATACGAAATTGTTTTGTATAAGACAAAAGAGATTGCTACTAATGCACTTACAATAATTATGGAGATCTTTTTGCTCATTATGTACTCTCTTTCACTGATAATGAGGCAAACCCAAGGGTTGATAATACTTTTTGAATTGCTTCCAATTCAATGATCGCAGGGTCATACGTGAGACGGACACGGGATGAATTGAAGAGTACTTCTGATTGAGTTACCCCTTTAGTTCTCTTGAATGCCCCTTCTATTTTTGCGGCACATGATGGACAGCTTAATGTTTCTAATTGAATGATAATGTTTTTCATATATTCCTTCCTTATGTGCTTATGATAGAAGGAAGGGGATGAAAATAATTTGACCTAGGTCAAATGTGAGGAGAAAATACTATTTTTTATTACATATACTGTTCAATCAATATATGTAAGGAATATTATCTAATGTGATGAATAGAGTTAGATGAAAAAAAACGTGGCTATTAGTAGAGTTTATGTGAAAAATATGGTATAGATTTTGATTGAATACCATAATGGGCGTATTATCTTGTTTGATATCTTGCACATTGTAGATTACACTTATTTCTAAGAGGGAGTCATATGATAGGGTTTATCATTATTGCAGCTATTGCTGCATTGGCCTTTGCCGCAATTAACTATTACGGAGTGAAGAAAAAAGATCCAGGAACACCTGAGATGCAGCAAATTGCAGCAGCAATTCAAGAAGGTTCAAGAGCTTTCTTAGTTCTTGAGTATACTGTGATCATAAAAGTCGTAATATTTATTGCAATTCTTCTTGGCGTTGTAGTATCTCCATCGAGTGCCGCTGCATTTGTTTTTGGTGCTGTAATGAGTGCTAGTGCGGGGTGGATTGGAATGAATATTGCAACAATTAGTAACGTTAGAGTTTCTAATGAAGCTCGTAACACAAAAAGTTTAGGAAAAACGTTGCGTGTTGCTTTCAGAGGTGGATCTGTTATGGGTCTCTCTGTTGGAGGGTTTGCCCTTCTTGGACTTGCTATCGTCTATCTTGTATTTGGTGTTTTGCTTAAACAAGTATCACCTGAAAATCTTACATTTCATACTAACTGGCTTGGAATTAGTGATATTCCTTTCACGATGACAATCAGTGCGTATGCTTTAGGTTGTTCTATCATTGCTATGTTTAACCGTGTTGGTGGTGGTATCTATACTAAAGCTGCTGATATGGGAGCTGACTTAGTAGGAAAGACAGAAGCCGGAATTCCAGAAGATGACCCACGAAATCCAGCTACCATTGCTGATAACGTTGGAGATAACGTGGGAGATGTTGCTGGTCTTGGTTCTGATTTGCTAGAGAGTTATGTAGGCTCGTTAGTTTCAGCAATGATTCTTGCAGCGTATATCTATTTTTCTCGAGGGGGAATTGATGCAAGTTTGGTAGCCAAACTTATTTATGTTCCACTTCTCATTGCAGCTGTTGGAATTCTCTCTTCAATAGTAGGAATTATCTTCTTGCTTGTGAAGAAAGTTTCTTCAAATCCACATAAAGAACTTAACTCTGCTACATTTATGGGAGCGGGATTAACAATTATTTCTTCTGGATTTGTTTCCTATTTTGCATTCAACGGTGAAGCGCTTGATACTATTGGATTTGCTCTTGGAGCATTTTCTCCATGGGTATGTGCCGTTCTTGGTATTGTAAGTGGCATTGTCATTGGAGAAATTGCTGAGTATTACACAAGTTATGATTTTAAACCAACACAGAAAATAGCCGCAAGTAGTGTAGAGGGTGCAGCCCTTACCATCACTGAAGGGATGAGTGTTGGAATGATATCTGTTATTGGTCCAGTTATGGTCTTAGGCGTTGCTATCATCGCAGCTAATGCAACAGCTGGTCTTTATGGTGTAGCTATGGCAGCTATTGGGATGCTTAGCTTTGTTACTGTAACAGTTTCTGTTGATACTTTTGGCCCTATTGCTGACAATGCTGGTGGAATTAGTGAAATGGCAAAACTCCATCCAGATGTTCGTGGTATCACAGATGAACTCGACGCAGTTGGAAATACTACAGCAGCTATTGGAAAAGGATTTGCTATTGGTTCTGCAACTCTTGCAGCACTTTCTCTCTTCTCTTCTTACCTCTATGCACAAGCTGGTGAAAATGCTGTTCATGGGGCAGATATGATTTTGAATATGATGAATCCTCTTACCCTTGTTGGAGCCCTCGTAGGTGGTGCTCTTCCTTATCTGTTTAGTGGAATATTAATCAAAGCTGTTGCAAACGCTGCTCGGAAGATGGTGCAAGAAGTAAGACGACAGTTCAAAGCAGATCCAGGTATTATCTTAGGAACAAGTCTTCCTGATTATAAAACATGTATCAGTATTAGTAGTGCAGGCGCATTATCTGAAATGAAAGTTCCAGCTCTTATAGCAGTACTGACTCCCTTGGCAACAGGATTTATCTTTGGTGCAGAGTTTGTTGGGGGCCTATTAATTGGAACTACACTCTCTTCAGTAATGCTTGCCCTTTACACAGCTAATGCAGGTGGAGCGTGGGATAACGGAAAGAAATATGTAGAGAATGGACACTACGGTGGTAAAGGATCTGATGCTCATAAAGCAGCTGTTGTAGGTGATACTGTAGGGGATCCTTTAAAAGATACTGTTGGTCCATCCCTCGATATTCTCATAAAAATTATGGCTATTGTTTCATTAATTGCTGTCTCTATTTTTAGTAAGTACAACTTGTTTTCACTGCTCATGAAATAAACAAAAGGAGTGTGTGTATGAATTATTACTATGTAGTCTTTTCACCTATTGAAGCCCTTATTGCAAGTCAGCTAGGACCAAAAGCGTTTGGCTCCTACATGGCTCGGGGGTCAAAGAAAGGTTCTGCTGAGCGCCTCATGTTTGCTGAGGTTAAGGGAGAATTTGGTGATTATTTCGATTGGGATTATGCGAAAGCTAAGTGTGTCACACATGCAAGTGGAGAGGCTAAACATTCACTCTATTTATCGATTTATAGGGTGATTGAGCACGTCCCTCTTGAACAGTATAAAAGTGTGTATTTGGTTACCAAAGATGGTAGTACACTCGCTCTAGAGGCAGCTCCTTACAAAACTCCTAGCAATTGGAGAGGATATGGTCTCTATAAAGAACATTGTCCTGTGCATCCATTTATTGTGAGTTCTTTGGAACCAAAGATGCTCGCTGATTACATCATTAATGATAAGACAAAAAAGATTACGGTTCCTGCAATTATTTTTAATGATATGCGCGTTATCGATTTTGATGAAAAAGAAGATACTGGCAATATTGGAAGTATGTACGAAAGAGATCTTGATCACTTAAAAGATTGTATTGCAACTGTAGAAAACCATAAAGATAAGATTACTAAAACAGTAGACCGTTCTTTTGGAACAAAGTTTACCTATCAAATTATTGATAATGGTTTCTACATTGCAAAAGGAAAAGATATCTTATTCTACCCTATGCCAACTCGTGAACAGCTCAAAGAGATTGATTATGATTGGGGTAAAAGTGCGAACTTTTTTTAATCAGATAAGAATGAGAACCTCTTTATCATCTTAATGTTATGAGTTTTAACAATTAATTAATCCCAGTAGGTTAGTCTTACTGGGATTATTTTTTTCTCTTCTTATGAATATTTTTGATTCATTTATCCGTTTGTGATAGGATTAAAGATATGAATGCAATATTTAAAAGAAAAAGTATCAGAAAGTATCAAGAAACTAAGATTGACAGAGAATTATTATCTCATCTTTGTTATGCCGCAATGCAAGCTCCTTCTGCTCATAATGCTAAACCATGGGAATTCCTTATTATCGATGATGAAGATAAGATTACAGAAGTATCATCTTTTAGCCCGTACTCAAAGTTTGCAAAGTATGCACCAGCTTTGATAGTGGTTCTTCTCGACACCACCAAAACTGTTAAGAATCATCCAAAGTGGAATCAAGACCTTTCTGCAGCAACATTGAACATTTTATTAGAGTTAACTGATAAAGGGTTAGGAGGATGTTGGCTTGGATTGTATCCTGATGAACAAAGGATGAAGGAAGTTTCCGCTATGTGTTCACTTCCCACCCATATACTTCCTTTTTCGGTAATATCATTGGGGTATCCTGTTGAAGAATACCACAATGTTGATAAGAAAGATCCCTCTTTAGTTCATTTCAATAGCTATTGAATTTAACTAATCGCGAGTTGTTTTCCAAATTCTCTAGCTTTCAATAACCCCTCTTTATCGGGATTCCATTTATTCTTTAATGGGGTAACAGGTATTGTATATCCAGCTTTTTCTAAATAGTCGCCAATTTTATCAGAGGCTTCTCCAGTCCAGCCGTAACAGCCGAAAGTAGCAGCTTTCTTCTTTTTCATCTTCAATTCTTTGAGGAAGTGGAGGAATCCTGCCATGCTACTAAGCATGTCATTTCCAACAGTAGGGGAGCCTACTACTACCATTTTAGATCTAAATATTTCAGTGATTACATCATTTTTATCTGTTTTAGCAATATTATAGACTTTTACCGTAACATCCTTGTCTGCTTCTATGATTCCACTCGCTATTTCATCTGCTAATAGGCGAGTTCCTTCCCACATTGTGTCATACACAATAGTGATTTGATTTTCTTGGTAATCATCACACCATGCAGCATATTTTTCTACAATCTGCATTGGGTTGTCTCTCCAGATAACACCATGACTTGTTGCTATGATATCTATTGGGAGATTGAGTGCTATTATTTGTGCTAATTTACGTTTTAATAAAATATTAAAGGGAGTTAAAATATTAGCATAGTACTTTAAGGACTCATAAGCTAATGTGCATTGGTCACTTAGGTCATTAAAAAGACCGCTAGTGGCATAGTGCTGTCCAAAGGCATCGTTTGAAAAGAGGATGTTATCTTCATTTAAATATGTTGCCATACTATCTGGCCAGTGAAGCATTGTCATTTCAACAAAGGTGAGTACTTTCCCATTTCCAATATCTAAGGTATCACCTGTTTTTACAGGATGGAAATTCCATTTCTGATGGTATTGCCCAGTGAGCGAGTCTATTGCTTTTTGAGTACAGTAGATAGGAGTATCTGGAATAAACTCCATCAATCTTGGAAGAGCACCACTGTGGTCAACTTCTCCATGATTAATAACAATTGCATCAATCTTTTTTAGATCTATTTCACTCATTAAGTTTTTTACAAAGTGCTCACTGTAGGGTCTGTAGACCGTATCAATGAGAACATTCTTCTCTTCTCTAATGAGATATGAGTTGTAGGTAGACCCTTTGTGAGTAGAAAAATCACTTCCATGGAAGTGTCTGAGTTCTGTATCAATAAAGCCAACCCAGTCAACATTGTTTCTTACATTAATATGCATAAACGAACCTCCTAATTGTTATTAACAATTTACGTCGTTACCTCTGTTATTATAGCATATGGAGAAGTCTTTGTGTGTTGCTTTTGTCACATAGGAAGAGTGTTTTTCTAAATATTGTCATGTAGAGAGATTATGTATCTAATTAAAAAAACTCTTTTCAAAGGCGTTAGTCTTTCTTCCCTTCAAAAAACACCTTTTGAACATAATCGTATGAATCAATAAGCTGCTTTTGCCAATCTGTACTGCTATTGTGCCAAAACTCAGTAACAAACCGACGAACTCCCAAAGACCAACATGTTTCAAGGAGAAGTGGGAAATCTACGTGCCCATTTCCATACGGTATTTCCCTATACTTGCCAATAACACTCTCTTTTATGTGAGTTGCAATGAGGTGTCCTTTGCCATTAATGAGGTCTTCTTTTGCTTTATGATTATCGCCAGAATATGCGTTGACAATGTTTCCAAGGTCAGGATAAACGTTAAGGTAGGGTGAGTTGATAATAGAGACGTAATTCATTGCTTTAGTGACAGAGTTCATAAAGGGAGTTTCCATTGTTTCAAACCCCAATAGAATTCCTGAGCGAGCTGCCATTTGCGTTGATACAGCTAAGTTTTTGATGAAAAGATCTCTTGTTGCGTCACTCGACTCTTCGTAATAGACATCATATCCTGCGAGCTGGATAATAGGAATTCCTAAGAACTGAGCAAGATCGATTGCCTTTTTCATGATATCCAAAGACCTTTCTCTTATCTTTTCATCCATGCTTCCTAAAGGGTACTTACGGTGACCAGATAAACATATAGAGCCGATAGGAATATCTGTATCTTCAATCTCTTTTCGTAAAGTTTCTCTTTTCTGTATTGAAAGATTAAGTCGATTCAATCGAGCATCAGTTTCATCAATGCTCATCTCTAGAAAGTCGTATCCTGTCTTCATTGCCTTGATGAGCTTTTGTGTGAGAGTGATGGTATCAGGCATTGATTTTTCATATAATCCAAGTGTAAAGGGTAAAGAATTAGTTGTAGACATAATAAACTGTTGCTTCTCCTATGTGACGAGATGATGAGAGTATCATATCATATTCATCACCATTAACAACCGTTACATTACTAGGACCTGTGCCGATATCGATAGTATATTCTTTATATTCCTTACTTTCGTTGTCATATTGGACTAAAAAGAGTTCAAGAGCATGGCGACGATAGCCAAAGATCATGGTAGGAATACCTCGTAAGTTTCCAGCCCATATTGCGTGGATAAAGTTCATCGTTCTTGCACATG
>CAYZUR010000042.1:9271-9651 GCA_964481535.1 uncultured Spirochaetaceae bacterium
CAGAATATATAGATTGGATATATTTTATTGTAATTGAACATTTTTATTCTTCAGTATATCACTCTTGTTCTTCTTTGTAGATTTTCAGAACAGAGCCATGAAACCTTTCAATTGCAGCTAATTCATTCTTTCCATCCCCATCCATGTCTGTCATACACACATCGCTTGTTTCTTCATTTTTAAGGTGTGTTACAGTCCAAGAGTTGTTAACAAAAGCTGGTGGGATAATTTTATAGACGCCACTTTCACACGCAACTAAAGATGCGGGGGTGTTATCCCCTAGATAGATTCTTGAGTATCCATGGTTTTTCACAAGGCCATCTAGGATTACAGTAAGTGGTATATCGTTTGTGAAGTCATTGGTGAGAGTTGCTACATAG
>CAYZUR010000043.1:0-9604 GCA_964481535.1 uncultured Spirochaetaceae bacterium
CAGTAGAGGCTACATTAAGACAAATGAATATGGACAAACTTATCACCCACACATCTATGCCCTAGGGGATGTTAATGGTAAAGGAGCATTCACTCACACCTCTGTTAATGATGGATTAGTATTTTTAGACCATTATTTCAATAAAGATGATAGAAAAATAGATCAAAGAGTTCCAACCTATGCCCTCTATATAGACCCTCCAATTGCACGAGTTGGAATAAACGAACAACAAGCAATGAAAGAGAATAAAAGCGTCCTTGTCTCCCACATGGATATGAAAAATGTAAGTAGAGCAAAAGAGAAAGGTGAAACAAAAGGGAAAATGAAAATAGTCGTTGATGCCACTACTAAAGAACTACTTGGAGCTACAATATGTGGTGTTGGTGGAGATGAAGTAATAGGGATGCTAAATCTCTTAGCCTCTTCTCACCTACCCTACACAGCGCTACAACACACCATGATACCACACCCAACCGTAGGAGAAATCATCCCATTTATGTTTGATGCACTCAAACCTCTATAAGTAGGTTTTTAATTTACAATAGGCATGAATGATAGATAAAAATTGAGATTGAGATATGCCTTTCTTCTAATGAGAAAATTGTTTCTTATGAGAAAAGAACCTCTATGTATTATTTATTAGTCGAAGAAATATACTCATTAAAGGACTCCCTAATAAGCTCAGGATATTCCCGCTGGTTGACAAAAGCATTGTATATCATGATTCCAACTCCTACGATATTCAAAGAAAACCCACTAATGGCAATTACCTTTCCGTATGTTGGAGTTGCTTGAATGTCATCAAGGTTTAAAGGGAGGAAGGTCATGAGAGTACCACTAGCGATTAGAATCCCTGCTATCCCCATACTGGTGTTTTGGCGAATCATCCTCTTCTCTAAATTGCTTATAAGAGAAAGAGTTCTTTCATCAAGGTCAGGATGTTGTTGTTTTAGGAAAGAGAAGAACATTGAAGTCTCATAATTTAAGCCCCAATCAGTATCAATGTTATAGCTCACCCCGTGGTAGATATATTGAGGAGGAACATTGTGAAACAATTTTCTCACCCCTTCAACAAAATAGATGTATGGATCAACTTGATTTGCGATTGACACCTTATATTTACCACTCTTTTCAATGGAAAAAACTTCACTTGAAGCAAACGTCTTAGTAGCACCATCTACTAATTCAAGAGTAATATTCCCTAAAGAAGTATAATGGGTGACATCACTAATTAATACAGACCCGTCTAAAAGAGTTACAATATCAGCCCCTAATGATGAGAGAAAAAGTGTAGATATGCACACCAAAACTACCAATATTTTTTTACCTGTCAACAGAATTACCTACTATATGTATAAGCCATACGCTCATCATATCGTACTTACAAAATAGTAACAATTCTCCTATTCAACTCTTTTCTTATTAAAGTCATATATAGAGAACAAAATGATAGCTACTAAGGTAAAGACATAAGGGAGGGCAAGGATAAATTCTGAAGGAATATCCCATAGACCTTGCGCATAGTTAGAAAAGGCTTCAGAAAAACCAAATATGAAGGAAGCAATAAGGAGTCCAAGTGGCTTTTTTTGACCAAGAAATATTACCACAAGAGCAATCCACCCCTTGCCAGAAGTAATATTGGGGACAAAAGCCCCTAAATTCACACTAAGCATTGCTCCTGCAATTGAAGCATATACAGCAGAAAGCAGGAAAGCAATAAATCTATATTTTTTTGTAGAAAGCCCTATCGTAGTGAGAGACTTTTTATATAACCCTGCAGCTCTAAGCCTAAACCCAAATGGAGTATTATAGATAAGAAGAGAGGCTACAATGAGAAGAATAATACTCAAATAGGTGAAAAAAGTGTGCCCAAAGAAAATATGTCCAACTATTGGAATTTTATCTGCAAGCCCTTCAAATAGCCTTGGAATAGGAGGCATCTTATCAAAGGCAATCACCCCTTTATTATTAAATAAATGAAATGAAAGAACCACTGTGATGCCAGAGGCAAAAAGATTTGTTGCTAGGCCTGTAATAAAGACATTTGCTTTCAAGTAGAGGGTAATAGATGCCATAATGCTCGCAAGGATCATAGAACTCATAATACCAATAAGAATTCCAATTACTATTGATTGACTATAGTAGGTGCCAACAATAGAAGCAAACGCACCAACAAGCATCAATCCCTCAAGGGCAATATTAAGCATACCAGAGAGTTCAGTAAAGAGCCCTCCTGTGGCAGCAAGTAAAAGGGGGGTCATAATAGTAATGGCACTTGTTAATAGGGAGAGGAGTACACTCATTACACCCTCCTCTTTCCAAGGCCAAGACGCTGAAGAGTGACACTTGAAACTAAGAAAAATACTGTTGCTTGAACAATACTTGAAAGTTCAAAGGTAACATCACTATAGAGCATCGCACTATGGGCTCCAGAATCAATATAGGCAAAAAAGAGGGCAGCTGGAATCACCGCAAACGGTCGGTATCGTGCAATGAGGGCAACAGCAAGAGCATTCCAACCAAGACCTACAGAAAACTCTTTAATCACTGCATGATACGTTCCAAAGATCGCCATAGCACCACTAAGACCATACATTGCACCACTTACAAACATTGGCATAATCTGATAATACGTGTGACTTATCCCAGCATACATTGCAAACTTATTGTTATTGCCATACATCCTTAATTCAAACCCAGTTTTACTTCTATACATCAGGGCATGAATAATAAACACTGCAGCTAGAGCGGTCACAAGGGAGGTATTGAGATTTGAGGGAGGAAGAACGAGGGTAAGTTCAGCAACTTCTGGTATTTGACGCGTGCTAATAAGATTAGTGAGAGGGTCAACAAAAGGGCCACTAATAAGATAATTCACTATTAATATCATCGCATTTGAGACTAAAAACGTTGTAATTAATTCATTGGTATTCCACTTTGCCTTTAAATATCCACTAAATCCTGCAAGGAGACCCGATGCTGCCATGGCGAGAAAGATAGAAAGAACTACACCAATTTCTCCAAAACCCTCTAAAGCAATTGCAACAATTGTTGCAATAAGGGCTCCCGTATACACTTGCCCCTCTCCTCCTATATTCATATTTCCTGCTCTAAAAGCTAATGAGACTCCAAGACCACCAATAATGAGGGGAATAGCATCATTTATCATATTCCCAAAAGCATAGAGAGAAGAAAACGGACCACTAAAGAAATAATAAATAGTCCTTTTAGGCGTTGCACTCAAGAAATAAGAGAGAAGTATTAGTGAGATTAGGGAAATCATAACAATAATAAACATCCCAAAGAGAGATCGAATCATATAGACAAATGGATTAAATCGTTCAATCTTTCTTTTCATCTGTTCAATCCTTTTGTAGCTTTTCCAAGTAAATATGGACCAAGTTGTTCTTTTGTTAAATGAGGGATTTCTGTTTCATTAAAATGAGCAACTATGCTCCCCCTCGAAAAAATTAATAATCTGTCACTCAAACTCAAAATCTCATCTAAATTAGAGGATAAAAGAAGTACTCCTACCCCTGTGTTTCTTAATTCTACGATTTTTTTATGGACAAAAAGAGCACTACCTACATCAAGGCCCCATGTAACTTCACTACAGATGATAAGATCTTTAATCTTCTCTATTTCACGAGCTAGTATCACTTTTTGAATATTCCCTCCACTCAACGTTCCAATTAACTGATGAGGAGTTGCTTTAATATCATAATCCTTTATTAAAGAAGATGTGTGTTGATAAATCTTCTTTTTTTGGATTCCAAATGGGGGGAAGAAATTCTCTCTAGAAGTTGCAATCATATTCTCACTCACTGTCGCTTCTAAAGAGGAACCTATATACAAGCGATCAGAGGGGACAAAAGGGAGACCTAACTTACGTGTAGTTGCTCTTTGATGAGTTGTAGAGAGAAGTTCATCATGGTAGGTTATCTCCCCTTTTGATAAAGGGAGGGCTCCAAGTAAAATAGACTCAAGTTGACCAAGTCCATTACCTGAAATACCCGCACACCCCAAAATTTCACCACCAAAGAGCTCTATATTGATATCATCAAGTAATGGCTGCGTTTGGTGACGGCGCATTACTGTAACAGACTTAAGAGACAAAATAGCTTCACGACTTCTCTTAAGAGGAGATTTTTCTATTTTAGTCCTCATATCTCCCATCATAATTTTAGAGATGAAAGATTCATCAACATTGCGTGTTTCATAACAACCAATCATCTCACCCGCCCTCATAATACACACCCTGTCACTAATTTCTTTTATTTCGTGTATCTTATGAGTGATGAGGATGATAGAGACTCCCCTCTTTTTCAATCTTCGTAAATTTGCAAACAAGGAGGTGATTTCTTGAATAGTAAGTGTTGCAGTAGGTTCGTCGAGAATCAAAATTCTTATATCACGATACAACATTTTGAGAATTTCAACTTGCTGTTTTTCACCAACACTTAACCGTGCCACTTTATCTTCTGCATGAATCGTAAAGTTATGTTCATCTATGAGCTGAGCTACCCTTTTGTTATTCTTTTTACTATCATAAAAGAGCCCTTTTGTAGTGATTTCATTCCCTAACACAACATTTTGAGCAACACTAAACTCATCAACAAGCATAAAGTGTTGATGAACCATCCCTATACCAAGGCGTTGAGCTGCAATAGGATTTTTTATATTCTGTTTCTTTCCATCTATGATAATAGTCCCTTCATCAAAAGGGATAAGACCATAGAGAATTTTCATGAGTGTTGTTTTCCCAGCCCCATTTTCACCCGCAAGAGAAAGAATTTCTCCTCTGTTGAGTTCTAAATTAACTTTATGGTTAGCTATACGTTGAGTTTCTTGATACATCTTTGTGACATCTATCATCTCAAGTACGTGGGACATCGCTACCTCTTTACTTATCCTTGAATAGATTAATAGGGATAGTTAACTATCCCTATCTTCTCTTATTCATATACTAACCACTAATTATAAAGTGGGCAATGTATATGCAATATCTCCTTGTGCTAAAGAGTCCATAAATGACTCAAATGTATCTCGAATTTCTACAGGGAGGGAAGATTCATACAGAGGATCATCAAAGAAGAAGCCTACATAGCCATCTTTAAGACCAACTACTGATCCTATTCCATATTCCACTGTTCCATTCACTACATTTTCTAATATTTCTAGCACTAACTTTTCTTGTTCCATCGAACCACTACCAACAACTTTTCCGGGAGCTGCTTTATATTCATTTGTATTGTGAAATACAATATAAGCACCTAATGAAGAAGCTACCTTAAAGAGTCCTTGAGAAGCACCACCTGCAATCGAAGCAAATACATCTACTCCACCAGCGATCATAGAAGTGGCAAGTTCTGCAGCTTTATTTGCATCAAACCAGTTTCCTATTACTCTAAAATCGAGTTCGATATCCTTATTGACCATACGAGCTCCATCTAAAAACCCAGGAATCATATGTTTGCTAAGAAGAGGATATTCTTGGGCAGCAATGAGACCAATTTTTAATTGATCATTAGCATCTTCCATGGTACTCGTGGTAACAAGGCCAGCAAGATATCCTAGATAAAGCGATTGCTCATATTGATTATACATATAAGTTCTTATCTGATCATTTCCCTCTAAATATGCATCTGTGATAATAAATTTTTGTTTAGGAAATTTCTTTCCAACACGAGCTGCTATTTCAGGTAAGGATGGGTTAGAGCCTAACACCACATCATATTCACCTGTGGCAACAAGAGAAGTAAGAGCTTCTTCCCATGAAGCTTGATTAAATCCTGCTTCATAGACTTTCACCTTAAGATTATCATACATATTCGTTGCAGCATTCGCCCCGTCAAATAAGGCTTGGTAAGGGGGAGATCCTGCAACAACACCTGTAATATAGACAAGAATTGAGATTGAATCATCTTCTTTTACTTCTTCTTTTACCCCACTTGCTCCAAGGGGAAGGATGATTGTTATTAGAACAATCATCAACAGTGTGATGAGATAATGTTTTTTCATATTTTTACCTCCATAGGTATATAACGTATAAATGTAAGAGTGAGAATATTATAACAATATAAAACACTCTGCTCTATGTATACTCTTTCTATTCAGTTTAGCATAGTAATGTTATTTCCATGTTCCTTTTAAGGAAGCATACAGATGATGATAATGGGCAAAAAGGTCATCATACAGGGGTTTCAATTTCTCATCAGGATAATAAAAATGAGAAAAACTAATCAAAGAAGTACATGCTTGCTGTAGGGAATCAAAACGGCCTAATGCCTTTTGCGCAAGGGCCATTGCCCCTACCATTTCAGACTCTCTTTGTAGAGGGACTGCAACTTCTTTTTGAGTAATATTTGCCTTTATTTGTTGCAGTATTCCTATCTGAGCTCCCCCTCCAATACTCCGAAGGGTAGTCACCTCTTGCCCCACATCTTCTATTGTTTCTATCACATCGCGTATGGCAAAACACACGCCCTCAACTACAGATCTAATTAGGTGCCACTTTGATGTAGAAAGAGAGAGTCCTGAAAATACCCCTTTAGCAGTTGAGTCCCATATTGGTGCCCTCTCTCCTGTAAGATATGGTAAAAAAACGAGATTATCGCTTCCAGGTGGTATTGTTTCTATTGTATTAAACATATCTTCATATGAATAAGAATCAAGTGCTACAAGCTCTTTCACCCATGAAATAGCTTTCCCTGAAGTAGAAATAATCCCACTAATATTATGATACGGTGCAATAGGATGAAGATAACTCATCAGTCTTTCATCTTCCACAGTTACACGAGAGCACACATTTATCCCTTCACTCGTGCCAGATCTGTCACAGACAGTACCAGGGTGGACTGCAGCAGAACCTAATATTGAAATAAGAAAATCTGGTCCTCCAGCAATTACCTTCGCCTTTGTAGGAAGAGATAAGGCCCTAGAGGCTAATTGAGAGATATTTCCAATGATAGTGCCGGGGGCAATAAGGGGCGGGAATTTTTCTTTATCTAACTCTAACTTTTCTAATACTTCGTCATTGTAGTACCACTTAACAGCATCGGGAGCATGAATAATTGATCGTTTTTCCCCAGTAAGGAGGTAATTTATATAATCATAACTCGATAAAAATGAGATGCTTTTTTCATATACCTCACGCTCATGATGTGCAATATAGAGAGCTTTTGGAAGAAAGAAACTTGCATCAATAAAACTATTGAATAGAGAACTCACTATTTTTGCCTCTTCAACAGCACGCCTGTCTAGATATAATCGAGCAGGAAAAGAGTCAGCATATAAAAGACCATCTTTAATCTCCACGTTTTGAGTTACAGGAATAAGGGAAGGGCCACTTCCTGTTACAATAATAGCTTCAATATCTTCAGTGGAGGGAAGATGAGTACACAAATTGTGTAATGCATGAGAAAATGCAATGGGATGAATAAGATGGTCATCTGATAAAAAAATCCCTTGATCTAAAGAGATAGAATCATAGTGAATCATATTTCCACTTTTATCAAAAAGAGCCGCTTTACAGTTTGTTGTTCCTATATCAATTGTGAGTATCATTCACATCTCCCAAGCTAAAGGTATACAATAAATGTCGCTTCAACATTTAAATATGTATATGAAGAATATACTCACCTATCATAAATTCATCAATAGTGTAGAGAGATATGAAAAAGGGTTCTTTTCTCTAAGAACCCCCTTCTTCATATCAATTAATCATACTATCTCATTACTTTAGAATAATAAGCAACTTCTTTATTACATCCTTTGGCATATTAGGATCATCGCATGATAAAAGTGACTCTAATAACTCTATAGTTCGTCTATCTTGTGGAATCATGAACCCCTCTTCTCTAGCACAATCTTCTGCTAAAACACCAATAGAGTGAACAAAACCCTTCATGATACGATGATCAGAAGAACTAATGGCTTCAAGTGCATTTATTTTATTCTTTAGTACATTTTGCAAATTCACTACAACTTCTTTGTCTTTTAAAGGGCGAAGAGGAAAGTTTTCAACCATTAAGCTAATAGCGTGGGATGGACAAATATCTACACAGAGTCTACATCCATCAATACACTTAGAAGAATCTATTTGCCCAGTTTCTGTATCAGTAGCTCCTGTTGGACAGACAAACAAACACAGACAATCTTTGGTACATCTACTTATATTTCTTATTGCGTACATTTTTTATGCCCCCTTCTTTATCTGAACAAATCGAGATGAAGGAGCTTTACAAATAGGACAAAGAGATGGGACTTCTTCACCTACTGCAATGTATCCACAGGCTTCACACACATAGACCTTTTTCCCTTCAATCAGTGCATCACCTTGCTTTTCAAATCGTGTTAATAAGGATTTATGAATAGAAGTTACTTTCTTTCCCCATGTTGAACACCTAAGAGCTCCTCTGTCCCCTGCTTCCTCACCACTTTTGGTAACCTCACTGTACAGAGTATCTATATCTTTTTTGATAGATGATAAAAAGGATTCACTATCATATGAATCTTTTATAGGGATTGAATGAGAAAAATAGGTTGAAAGTTCTTTCATGAGCGAACTGACCTCAATATTTGTCTGTTTTTCAGCAGCTTTTGCTAAATTGCTGAAAATAAAGGCTAATTGACCATATGAATAAGATTCTTGTTGTTCCATTTGACCCTCCTATCATTATGCTAGCACCTCTTGGTGATGTTGTCACCAACTCTTTTGTTGACCCTCTTACTCTTTAATGGGTATCTTAAGCGTGTAATAATGAATTACTAATTAGGAGGAATCACATGGCAGTGATAATGTATAGCACCCCGACTTGCGGATTTTGCAAAATGGCAAAAAGTTATTTCCAAAACAACAATGTTCCTTTTACCGAATATAATGTTGCATCAAATTCTGAAAAAGCTCAGGAGATGGTGAGAAAATCAGGACAAATGGGCGTTCCTGTAATAGATGTAAATGGTAAAGTTATTGTTGGATTTGATAGAGCAGCAATTGAAGCAGCTCTTAAATAATAAATAGGTACAGTTGTAGAGAAAAGGGCACTAATTTAGTGCTCTTTTTTATGCTATAATCAACAGCATGAAAACACTATTTCAATATAATGTAGATCCTTATATCCTTCTCATAATGGAAGAAGATGGGGCAATACGTAGAGTGAGTATCACCCAAACTGCTAATGATGTTCCACATGGAGTAATAGTGAGAGAAACACCTCTCATCATGCAAGCATATAAAGAACTAATCGAATATTTTAAAGGGGAGCGGACTGTGTTCACCTTTCCGTTACTCATAAGAGGAACTGAATTTGAGCAAAAAGTATATCACGCCCTTTTAACTATTGAGTATGGTCAAACAGCCAGTTACAAAGATATTGCTATCAAAGCAGATTCTCCTAAGGCATACAGAGCGGTAGGAAATGCAGTAAATAAAAACCCATTAGGAATTATTGTCCCTTGCCATCGAGTAATAGGCAGTAATGGCTCCCTTGTTGGATACGCAAGTGGCTTAGAAATAAAGCAATATCTATTAGATATTGAACAAAAGAGATTTTAGGTAATAAACCTTGACCCCCCATATGTTTACATATATGATATGAATATC
>CAYZUR010000044.1:0-5242 GCA_964481535.1 uncultured Spirochaetaceae bacterium
GAATCAGAAAAAGCAGTTATAACATAAGAATAATTAGGTGATTAACCCTTCTTATGTGTAAAAATAATTTTATTGGCAATAGTTATAGAGTCACTCGATTTGCGATATGATTCAACTGATCTAATTGATTGATGCATAAAATAAAATTGGCGACCGAAGTAGCCAATAAATAATAGTATTATCTGCGATTCTATAACTCTTGTTGTCCCATCATATCAAAACCTGAATTGGTTGAAACTTTCTGTTTCTTCAATTCTCTAGGAAGCACAATGTTTAAGAATATTGCTGTTAATCCACCAGTTGTGATAGGGGACCCAAACATGCTCTTAAAGAAAGGACTAAAATTCTGGAGGATTTCAGGAATCAAAATAACTCCCATTCCCATGCCAAGAGCAATAGCAATGATTAGCACTCCCCTTCTATTGAGGATGCTTGTAGAGATAATTCTAATCCCACCAGCTGCAATTGTTCCTGCTAACACAAGCACGGCTCCACCAATTACAGGATATGGAATAACACTAAAGATTCCTCCTATAATAGGAAACACTCCAAAGAGAGCTAAGAATCCTGCTATAAAGAATCCCACATACCTTGAAGCAACACCAGTCATTTGAATAACACCATTATTTTGACTAAAAGTTGTAACAGGAAATGAGTTGAAACACGAAGAGATTGCTGAGTTAACCCCATCACCTAATACACCACCGGCTATTCTCTTCATGTAGAGCTTGCCTTCAACAGGTTCACCACTTATCATGCTTGTAGCAGTCAGGTCACCCATTGTTTCAACAGTTGTAATAAGGAAAAGAAGCATCATAGGGATAATATAAGGTCCAGAAATTCTTAATCCATATTTAAAAGGGACTGGAATTGTAATCAAAGGAAGACTCCCCATAGCACCAAAATTCACTTCCCCAAGTACTGCTGCAACAATATATCCCACTAACATCCCAAAAAAGATAGATCCCATCCTAGCCCATTTATTCTTAATCCTATTGAATATTACAATTGATACAAGAACGATAGCTGCTAATATAAGATTTCTAAAACTTCCAAACTTTTCTGGAACATTGTTATAAATGTATGATCCGCCGCCAATATCTCTCATTGCAACTGAAACAAGATTAATTCCAATAAGAAGAACAATAATACCACTCACAAGTGGGGTAATTATTTTTTGAAGGAAAGGAATGAATCGGCTAAATATAATTTCAACCACAGATCCAAGAAGAGCTGTCCCTGCAATTGTAGCAATCATTTGCTCAGGAGTGGCTCCATTAGCTTTAGCCCACAATCCGATTGCAGTAACCGTTGCTAAAAATGTAAAACTTGTACCTTGTATTGCTAATAGTCCTGAACCAATAGGCCCCACTTTTTTACACTGAATAAAGGTTGCAATACCTGAAACCAATAATGACATTGATATTAAATAACTTTTCATCTCTGGAGCTAGATCAAGTGCTCCTGCAACTACTATAGGTGGAGTGATAATCCCTATAAATATTGCCGCTGCGTGCTGCAAAGCAGCAACAAGGCTTTGCCCAATGGGTGGCCTATCATTGAGCTTGAATATTAACTCACTTCTTGCTTCAGCCCTCTGTTCTTTCATTGCATCCATCTCGACTCCTTTTGGTGGGATGTTTGTTTTCTGTACACTTTGAAATATTTACATCCCATTATTGTACTGCTTTCATAAATAATATTATTTATATTACCATGATATTTTTCAATACAAAAGACTTTTGTTGCATATTGTTGCAAATAACCAATCTTATTGTAGTCAGGTACAATAATCTATGTAGTTTTCCCCTATCAAAATTGCTCCTATATCGATAGTGCTAAAAGAGCAGTTGAGTATTATTTGTGTATTCTACATAAATGATGTAATATATATTATACAAGAGGAGTCAGCAGAACGATTGCTCGCCTAATTCAACAGAAATCTCTAAACCTCCTCGATGTATCTAATTCATCCATGGAGGGAATATGCAATTTAACAATGTAAGAAAAAATTTATTAATGAGTATTGTTGTTTTTATCATAATGATCTTATTACTCATTCTTTTATCAGGTGGTAATTCTTCTGCTATTAAAACAGTTTCTATAATAATACTATTAGCAACCTCAGTGATTATTGTAGGGATTATTTGGGCAACCTATTACCAAATAATGAAAGAGGCAGGTCTCTCAGTAAAAGAAGATATACAATCAGAGGTAAACGAAGTATTAGTTCATACAGGAACTGTATGTGATATCTCTGGCCTTTATCAATGTGTCGAACATGACTATAGAAAAATTAATATGAAAAAAGGGAGAAGATTTCCACCATGTAAAGGGGAAGATAAAGGACATAGTACTGATTGGAAACTGATAAAAAAGGTTATCAAATAGAGTATAACACGTACTTATTAAAGGATTTAGAAAACTACCCATTAATACGGGTAGTTTTTTTAATAATATAATACGCACCAAGAACATAGTATTTGAAATACTACATGAACCACATATCCCTCACTGTGAACACTCTACATTATCACAACAATACTTTTTGTACCATTTAGTTTTATAGGGTAAACGTAAAGAAGGCCACCTGTTTCCAGATGGCCTTGTATAAATTATATTATACTAATTATTTCTTATTGTGCTTTACCATGTAGTCTGTTAGGACTTCATCTAAGCCTCTTCCATACATTGTAATCTTACGGTCAAGCATTGTATATCCATCACCACCAGCGGCTAAGAAGTCGTTAGTTGCTAATGTGTAGGTTGCATTTTTATCTAAAACCTTTCCATTAATTCTAACTCTCTTAATTCTATCACCAGGGTCTGAGAAGCGGCTGTATAGGATCTTCATATTTGCTGTTTGAGGGAACCCACCATTAGACTCTGGGAGTCTTGAATAGCCCCACTCAAGAGCATCTATGATGTCTTGACCAGTCACTTCAACAACAATAACCACGTTATTAAATGGAAGTACTGTAATGATATCACCTCTAGTGACGTCTCCAGCTTTAATAGAAGCACGGATTCCACCACCATTAGTTAATGCAACATCTGCTCCAGTAGCATCTATCATTGCTTGTGCAATCATATCACCAAGGTTAGTAGGTTTAACTCTTACTTCTGATCTATCACCTTCAAGGCGGATAGGAGTGTAAGCGACTACTTCTTGAGTAATAGCATCTACTTTAGCTTTTTGTTGTGCTACATATGCAGCTACTGCAGGATCTTCTTTCACTTCAGTGATTCCAACCATCGTAGCAAGATCACTTGTTGAAGGATCTTTTACTTGTTCGGCTGAGATCAGGTAAGCATTTTCACCTGTAGCTTTGCCATTACGTACTTGAATTTCAACTAGACCAACATATTTCATGAATTCGCCAGCTTGGACTATAAGGGTATCATTTACTCTTAATCCACTTTCAAGAACTGTATGACTATGACCATCTACAAAGAGGTCGATTCCATTAATGTTTTCAACAATCATCTTGCTTGTTACACCGTAGGAACCATCTTCTTCGAGTCCAACGTGTCCAAGAGCGATAACATAATCTGATCTGCTCTTCACTTCATTAATAAGTGCTTGAGCTCCATAGACTACTTCATCAGCCATGAACGAGAGACCTTTAACATTCTTAGGATGAGTTTTTGTTTCTGTATCAGGAGTTGTGAGTCCTACTACACCTACTGTAAACCCATCAAAGTAGTACAATTGATATGGTTGGAAAACCATGTTGCCTTTTTCGTCAAGAACGTTAGCTGACAATATTTTCATATCAGTGTATTCATGTGCTAGACGAGCAGCTTCAATAATTCTTTCTTTACCATAGTTAAATTCATGGTTTCCTGGTGCTACTGCATCATATTTCAACATATCAAGGAGAACTGCTGCTGTTTCGCCTTCGAAAAGGTTAGTAAGAAGAGTTCCATGAGTTACATCACCGGCATCAAGAACTAAGTTCTTGCTAGTAATAGATCGACCCATCTTGAGAAGTGTTGAAAGATTAGCATATCCAATTCCAGGACCTGCTTCAATTCGACCATGAACATCATTTGTATGAACTACATAGAGATTAAAGTTCTTTTCTCCATCATTAGTTTTTACAATAACATCTTTTGGTACATCTGGCATTGCCTTTGCAACTACTACGGGAGCAACTACTTCAGCTTTTGCTACTACAGGTTCTGCTTTCTTCATTTCTTCTTTTGCAGGAGCTATATCTTTTGCATACGCAGTTTTCACAGAATTAATATACCCTAAGATTTCTTTATCTGCAGGTACAACTGTGATTCCTACTGCTTTTGCTAAAGGAGAAGCTTTTGGATTTTGTACATCTTTTGCTGTAATACGAATTGGTGTAACTCTGGTTGCTTTATCATTTTTAACATGAATTTCAACAAGACCAACACTACTCATATTTTCGCCAGCACTTACAATAGTTGTTAAACCAACTTTTTTGCCGCCAGCTGGAGCCATTGCTCCTTTACCGTCAACAATTAAGTCAATTCCTTTTACATTTTCTGCAATTACTTCACTAGTAATACCGTTTACATTACCAATACTACCAAGAACTACTACATAATCTGCTACTTTTCTAATTTCATTCACTGCATATTGAGCATTCTCAATTATTGCAGGACTTAGGAATGAAAGACCTTGTGTAGCTGCTGGGGGGGCAGTTACTCCAGCTACAGCTACTACAAAATCATTGTAATAGTATAACTGATAAGGTTGGAATACCCATTCATCTTTAGCATTTAAGACGTTAGCTGAAAGTACTTTAAGATTAGTAAATTCATCAGCGAATCTTGCTACAGATTTAAGATATTCTGCACCGTAAGCAAAATCAGCAGGACCTGGAGCTACAGCATCGTAACCAAGTAGTGCAAGGAGAGTACCGGCAGGTTCGCCATAATACTTTTCTACCATTGCGGTTCCACTAGCTACGTTACCAGCATCAAGGAGTAAAGTCTTGTCTGTTAATGAACGACCGAACTTAATTCCTGTTGCAAGTTTTGCATATCCAATTCCTGGACCTTCAATAGCACCCATTACATCATTTGTATGAGCAATATAGAGATCAAATTCATCAAAACGATCATTACTCTTTACTACCATATCAGCAGTAGGAGCTTTTCGTTTTGGTGCTTCAGGCGCTTTTGCTACTTCTTTAGCAGGAGCTACCTCTTTCTTCATTTCTTCTTTTGCAGGAGCTATATCTTTTGCATACGCAGTTTTCAC
>CAYZUR010000044.1:5342-9332 GCA_964481535.1 uncultured Spirochaetaceae bacterium
GTTCGCCATAATACTTTTCTACCATTGCGGTTCCACTAGCTACGTTACCAGCATCGAGAAGTAAAGTCTTGTCTGTTAATGAACGACCAAACTTAATTCCTGTTGCAAGTTTCGCATACCCAATTCCTGGACCTTCTTCAATAGCACCCATTACATCATTAGTATGAGCTATATAAAGATTAAATTCATCAAAGCGATCATTGCTCTTTACTACCATATCGGCAGTAGGACCTTTTCGTTTTGGTGCTTCAGGTGCTTTGGCTACTTCTTTAGCGGGAACTACTTCTTCTACTACAACAACAGCTGCTGGTACTTCTTCCTTAACTTCTACTTCAGCTTCTTCTACAGGCAGAACTACAACCACTTCAGCAGGTGGTGGAATTTCCTTCACCTTTGGTGTGGTTTGACAACCTATAAACGCGAAGGCAAGCAAGGTAACTAGTAGTGCTGTGATAAGACTTTTTGAAAGACGTTTCACGTGTTTCCTCCTCATGGACATTCTTTTGAGTCATTATATACATTACAACTATAACACACAGACAAAATATTGGATACATCAAATTGTATTATTGTCTGCATCAAAAAACATTTAAATTCTACAAGATTATAGGACAAAAAGCAAGAATCCTTTTAAATAATGAGATTCAGGAAAACTGAGCCTAATAGGATGGTCTGGCCCTTGAGAAAAAATAGCTCTAATATGGACTTCTTTTCCAGCATCCTTAGCTGCCCAGGCAATAGCAGTTTGTAAATCATTACTACTTACTCCTGCAGAACAAGAGAATGAGGCAATTATTCCCCCTCTTTTCACTTTGCTTATTGCTAGCCTGTTTAAATCTTTATATGCTTTAAGAGCTTGAGGTACTTGGCTTTTTGTTGCGGCTAGCTTTGGTGGATCTAAAATAATCACATCATATTCATTCTCTTTTATTTCTCTTAAATACTCAAAAACATTTGCTTTCACACACGTTACTTTTGATTGGAACCCTTCGGGGAGAACACCTTTAAGAACATTAAGAGCAATATTTTTATTAAGATAGGAGAGAGCACGAGCAGAAGAATCTACAGAAGTAACAGAATCTGCCCCACTCCCTAAAGCATTTATGGTAAATCCACCAGTATAAGAGAATGCATCAAGAACATTTTTCCCTTTTGTATAGGTACTCACAATTGCTCTGTTGTCTCTCTGATCACAATAGAAGCCACTCTTTTGTCCCTTTGCATCTAAAATATAATAATAAGAATTTTCTAAAAATTTAGATACTGGAGAAATCTCTTCTCCTTCCTCTGCCATCTTACCATCCTTATATATATGGGTGAATTCTGATGTGTGTTCTGTGTGAACAAAAGATGAATCAAAATAGACATATATAACAGAGGGGGAAAGGAGCTTTTCGAGAGCATTCACTAGAGCAAGCTCGTAATGGATAGCAACACTCGCTGAAAGAAGAACAACAATAGTATCAGCATAGAGGTCAGCAACAACACCAGGTAAAAAGTCTGCCTCACCGTGGATAAGACGGTATGCATTTGTGACATCCCTGTGACGTGTTATCATATCCTTTCTTCTTAGCACTGATTGAGTGATTTGATTCGCCCACCATGCCTCATCTGGAATAACAGATTCATTCCAACTTAATAGACGAACCATAATGTGAGAATTGATATCACACCATCCATATGCAATGAAACGCTCTTTGTGATCATTCACTTTCACAAGATGTCCAACTTTTTCAATATCACTCTGTTTAGGAGAGCCAATTGCTCCACTGAATACCCATGGGTGATGATTCATAGGTTGTTTTTCTTTTCCCATCTTTAACGTGATTGTTGCGATTTTTTTTCTCATACTATTTTTTTGTTTCCTTGGTAACTAAAAAACCTGTGCTTTTTTTGAGCACAGGTTTTTCAGTATGATAAGAGAATTTCTCTTACATTAAATCTTTTGGTTTACGTGCAGAATTTCCGCTTTTTTCGCAGTATGCTACATGGCGTAATTTACCATTTTCAAAGATTGATTTCATTTTAATAACTCCACCCCAGCGACTTGTTAATTGTTTTTGTCCACCACGACGTGCGTTCTTTGAGATTGCTCCAGCCATATTCTTATTCCTCCACTGATTCTATCTATTACTTTGACTCAACTACTATAACAAAAACATATTAGTTCGTCAAAGGTAGTGCATGCAATTTTATAACAAATATTGAAATATCCTTCTCTTTATACTATATTACCATATATGAAGAAGTTATTACAGTTGGTAAACAAGGGAGTAAGAGAACTCTTTTTATTACCAACCCATCTCTATAGACTCATGATATCCCCTTTTTTACCCCCATCATGTATTTATCAACCAACATGTAGTCATTACATGGTAGAGTCGGTAAGAAAGCATGGAATATTTAAAGGTGGTGCACTCGGAATTTTTAGAATTAGTCGTTGCCACCACATATTTTTTTATGGAGGAGTAGATCCTGTCCCCCTTGTTTTCACAAAAAAGGAATTAACTACCCCCTATAAAATCTTTTTTAGACGTCGACATAAGAAAAAAGATGTTGATGCCGATTAGGTTGTAATATCTTTCACAAAGGTAATAAGCACTCTTAATGCATTCTCATTATATCCACCCTCTGGAATAACGATATCAGCAAATTCTTTAGTAGGTTCAATAAAATTAAAATGCCCTGGTCTTACCACTTCAAGATATTGAGCAATTACTGAATCAACAGTTCTCCCCCTTTCACTCATATCTCTTCTTAATCTTCTTATAAAACGAATATCATCAGGGGTATCAACATAAAGTTTTAAATCAAGTAAATTTCGTATTGCTTCATCATAGAGAACCATAAGCCCTTCAATAATAACGAGAGGTTTTGCTTTAAGGGTAACTTTTTCGTCTTTCCTGCGGTGATGGACAAAATCATACTGCGGCATTTCAATTGTTTTTCCTTCTTTTAAATCTTTCAAGTGTTGATATAAAAGAGCTGTATCAAATGCATCAGGGTGATCAAAGTTATAGGCCGTAATATTTTCATTACTAATGAAGGTTGCAGAGTGATAATAGTTATCTTGTGGGATAAACACAAACTCACTCACGACTTCACTAATCTTTCTTACAATTGTCGACTTTCCAGACCCAGAGCCCCCAGTAATTCCAATAATTTTTACATCCATACTACGTTACGACTCCCCTTAATTAAATCATTTTTATGAATTCACGTTTCTACCATGTATGTGATTAAGACATCAATCACTATTACAAAATATTTAATGCCCATCCTCGAGGATTACTCACTTTTACTACATACCAAATAGAACCACTCACCTCAACAGGATTTATTTCATCATGGTCTGCTTTTGCTTCATAAATATCTTGGTGAGGAACTGGAGGCGTTCGTCTAAAAAGAACCTGATGGTTAGGAGGATCTAATTTTGTAGAAGACCATTGTTCCCAAAAAGAATTGTCGAGAAGGTGAACAAGGGGTACTGCATGAATAATTGTAAAGTTCTTCTTTCTCCTCACATACCAATTATGATTTTTATATAGTTCTATCGCTATATCAACATCTGGAAACACTGTCTGAAAAGATAATCCTATTTCAGAAAAAGCTTTTGCAATTGCATAAAACTCGATGCCTCGACCCATTCGCATACTCCTTTAATGTAACACGCACTCTTTATTTACCTTTATTATGCTTCTCACCAAGCAACGGCATATATACATATTTTAATTTGTTTGCTTCATCCTATTTGCTCGATGCTTCATTTTTGCTATTTTCTTATCGAGATGACGAATATCAGTCAGATTTTCACTTATTTGCTGTTGAATCTTTTCACTTTTATGAATGACCTCAACAGGATCCTTCCCTACTTCTCGCCTTCCAACAAGATTGAGGAGTTCAACTGAGAAATCCTCATGCAATGCCTTTCTTTTTTGCATATTCTTTTCAAGAGTTTCTATCTCTTTGAGTAACAGACCCATTGCTGTA
>CAYZUR010000045.1:0-9308 GCA_964481535.1 uncultured Spirochaetaceae bacterium
TCTCATTATTACAACCATTCTACTTTTGGGTGCTTTTGTTTTTGCTGGTGGAAGTAAAGAAGCTGCTGTGAGTAGCGACGGAACTCCAACAATTCGCTTGCTTACTGATGCAACAGGGATTGATGATAAATCATTTAATGCTGCAGCATGGAGAGGGATTGTAGATTTTTACAAGGATGATCTTAGCACCACCGTTAATAGAGGAAAATATTACGATGTAGTGACAGCTCAAACACAAGACATGTATATTCCAAACCTCAAACAAGCTGCTGATGAAGAATATGATGTAATCATGGTTACCGGTTTTACCTGGGCCGATGCATTAGGCGAAGTTGCCCCTATGTATCCAGATCAAAACTTTGTGATTGTTGATGTTAACTGGGTAGGACAAGCAAACGTAATGGAATTTATCTACTCTGAAGAAGAAGGATCATACTTGGTAGGTCTTGCTGCAGCGCTTCAAGCAAAAACTGAAGGGATTAAAAACCCTAAATTTGGATTTATCGGTGGAGTTCCAGGTGGAACAATCACTAAATTTGAAATGGGCTATATCCAAGGAATTAAATCAGTATTTCCAAATAGTGAAATTGTAGATTACTATGCAAATGACTGGGGAAAACCTGAATTAGCTAAAGCACAAGCAAAAAACTGGTATGATAATGGCGTATACGCAATCTTCTCAGCAGCTGGTGGAACAGGAAACGGAACCATTGCTCAAGCTAAAGAATATCGCTTACAAGGCAAGAATGTATGGGCAATTGGTGTAGATAGTGACCAATATGAAGATGGAATTTATGAAGGGACAAAATCTGCTGTTCTTACTTCTATGCTTAAAAAAGTTGAAAACTCTTCAATCTACTCTCTTAATGCAGTAGAAAGCGGAACATTTACTGGTAAAGTAGTAAAAATGATTATGGCAGATGATGGTGTAGGATATTCAACATCAAACCCAGAACTCAAAGCAGATGTTGTAAAAACAATTGAAACTGCAAAAAAAGAGATCATAAATGGCACAATTAAAATTTATGGCACCTACAAAGAAGCATTAGCTAACAATGCAGCTCCAAAAGGTCTTTCAGCTTTAGACGATTAAGACATCGACTAAAAGCACATACCCTTAAGTGCGCCGGAATCTTTCGGCGCACGACTCGTCTCTATCATTGAACAAAACAACATTGAAATTAGTACTAAAGAAATTGAATTTGGAGGAATAACAGTGGAGTATGCCATAGAGATGACAGGCATTACAAAAACATTCCCTGGAGTGGTAGCGAATGATAAAGTAACCCTAAAAGTTGCTAGTGGAGAAGTTCATGCCCTGTTAGGGGAAAATGGTGCTGGTAAATCAACACTAATGTCTATTTTGTTTGGAGCCTACAATGCTGATAGTGGCACCATTAAGATTCATAATAAACTTGTTACTATTAAAGACCCCAATGTTGCAACCGATCTTGGTATCGGCATGGTTCATCAACACTTTAAACTCGTACATAATTACAGTGTAACTCAAAATATTGTATTGGGAATGGAACCAAAAAATAGCCTTGGAATCCTTAATATTAAAAAAGCTGAAAAAAGAGTAGCAGCCCTCTCTCTTAAATATGGACTTCAAGTTGACCCAAAAGCCCTTATTGAAGACATCTCTGTGAGTGCTCAACAGCGTGTTGAAATCCTTAAAACGCTGTACAGAAATGCAAATATCATCATATTTGATGAACCCACTGCAGTTCTTACCCCTCAAGAAATTGATGAATTGATTGAAATAATCAGGCGACTTAAAACAGAAGGAAAAACCATTGTTCTCATCACTCATAAACTCAAAGAAATTAAAGCGGTAGCAGACCGATGTACAGTACTGAGACGTGGGAAATATATTGGAACAGTTGAAGTAGAATCAGTGAGCGAACAAGAGCTAGCTGAAATGATGGTAGGACGGGCTGTACAATTTGAAATAGAAAAAAAGCCACCTAAAATCGGAAAAGTTGTTCTTTCAATCTCCAATCTCAATGTTGCAGATCAAAGTGGAGAAAAAGCAATAAAAGATTTTTCTATTGATGTTCATAAAGGAGAAATTGTAGGAATAGCTGGAGTTGATGGAAACGGTCAAACTGAGCTATTAAATGGATTATCAGGGCTCTCTCCTGTTATGAGTGGTTCAATCATCCTTGATGGGAATGATATCACCCACCTCTCTATTCGTAAACGGATAGAACTAGGTCTTGGCCATATTCCAGAAGATAGGCAAAAACATGGCCTCATAAGTGACTTCTCTATTAGTGAAAACTGTGCCTTAAAAAACTACTACAGAGCCCCCTACAGTAACAAATACGGCCTCCTTGATGAAGCTAAAATGGTAAAAGATGCTCAAATGCTCATCACAGAGTTTGACATAAGAGCAGGACAAGGAAGCAAAACAACAGCTGGAAGCTTATCTGGAGGAAATCAACAAAAAACTATTGTAGCGAGGGAAATACACCTCTCACCACACGTATTACTTGTTGCCCAGCCTACCCGTGGACTCGATGTTGGAGCTATTGAATATATACGAAAACGAATTATTGAAGAAAGAGATAAAGGGAGGGCAATACTCCTTATCTCATTTGAACTTGATGAAATTATGAATCTATGTGACCGCATTGCAACCATATCCAAAGGGGCTATTGTCGGCATCTTTAATCAAGGAGAAGTAAGTGAGAGAGAAATTGGTATGATGATGGCAGGATCTAAGAAGGATGGAGGAAAGGATGAAAACTAAAGAAACACAGCTCTCTCTTACGAATCGTCTTTTAACTTCTGATGGAGCAATATCTGTATTAGTAGTCCTTCTAGGATTTTTAGTCGGAACAGTACTTGTAGCCCTCGTTGGAAAAAACCCCTTAAATATGTATAAAGCTATACTACAAGCACTATCGGGTTTTAATGTAGATAATGGAAAAATGAATATTCGTTACATTGGAGAGACACTAAACTATAGTGTCCCTTTTATCCTCTGTGGGTTAGCGATGGCATTTGCCGCTCGAGCTGGATTGTTTAATATTGGAGGAGAAGGACAATATATCATGGGCTTAACTGTAGCTCAGGTAATTGCCCTTCTTGGACCACAAATATCTATCTTGCATTGGGTATTAGCAATAATTGGCGCTATGGTAGCTGGTGCTTTTTGGGGAGGAATAGTTGGAATCCTCAAAGCAAAATATGAAGTATCGGAAGTTGTCTCAACTATTATGCTAAACTATATTGCCCTCTATGTATCAAGAATTATCAGTTTACAACTACCAGGGGCAACCACATATAAAACAGAAAACTTTCCTAAAACTGCACTATTAAACAATTCGTTTTTTCAAACTATTACCAACAACTCTATGCTCAACAATGGATTTTTCTTAATGATCATTGCCTTGTTAGTCTATTGGTTTATTATGGAAAAAACTAATTTAGGATTTGGACTAAGAGCAACAGGATTCAACAAAGAAGCAGCTCGCTGCAGTGGAATACCTGTGATAAAAAGTATCTCAATTTCCATGGCAATAGCCGGAGCTTTTGCAGGACTTGCAGGAGGGATTGTTGCCCTAGGCTCTTTCCGTTATGGAAGAGTCCTTTCAGGAATGGACAACTATGGATTTAATGGAATAGCTGTTGCCCTTGTTGGTAACAGCACTGCCCTTGGAACGATGCTCGCAGGGTTCTTGTTTGGTCTATTAAAAAACTCACAAGCCCTTATGCAAGGAAAACAAATCCCTAAAGAGATTACCTTCATCATCCAAGGACTCATTGTAGTATTCATCGCTTTACGATCTGCTATAGCAATCTACCTTGCATGGCTTAACAAGAGACAACTCCAAAAAGAGGTGCTTAATTCATGAACACATTAATTGGTATGCTTCCCTCTATCTTGATGATTGTCTCCCCTATCCTCATCACTGCCGTTGGTGGAATGATTAGTGAAAAATCAGGAGTAGTGAATATTGCCCTCGAAGGATTAATGGGCGTTGGAGCCTGTGCTGCTGCTTCCGCTCATGTATTGATGGAAAGTGCAGGACTTGGAACTCCTTCAATCTGGTTATCCCTTGCAATTGGAGCCTCTATTGGAGGCTTATTCTCCCTTATTCATGCAGTTGCTGCAATAAATTTGAATGCTGATCAGACCATCAGTGGAACAGGTATCAACCTGTTAGCTGATGGAGCTACAATATTTGTCGCTCAGATATTATTTAACGCTGACAGAACAAGAGAATTTAGAATGGGAATGCAAACAGATAGGTTAGGTATTTACCCTACTGCCTACATTGCAATTGCAGTCGTTGTAATAGCATGGTTTGTCCTCTACAAACTTCCTTTTGGAATGCACCTAAGGGCATGTGGGGAGCACCCTCATGCCGCAGACAGCGTTGGAATCAATGTAAAAAGGATTCGCTATATTGCAGTTCTCACAAGTGGACTCCTTGCAGGACTTGCAGGGGGATGCATTGTATTAACTCAGACAATCCAATACACATCAAACACTATTAATGGCAGAGGATTTATTGCCCTTGCAGCTGTCTCCTTTGGTAGATGGCGCCCTGTGGGAGTCACCTTTGCAGCCTTCCTTTTTGGAACAGCACAAGCATTTGCAATTATTGCAAACAACTTCCCCTCTCTTCGTGTATTACCATCTGAAGTGTTTAATATCCTCCCATACGTTATTACCCTCATTGCCCTTGTAGTCTTTAGTGGTAAAAACTATGCACCAAGAGCAAATGGGAAACCGTATTTTAAAGGAGCCTCTTAATGACCCCCACAATAGTGCCCTAAAAGGGGAAATTGCGAAAACAGTATTACTTCCAGGAGATCCGCAAAGAGCAATATGGGTAGCAAAAACTTTTCTCGATTGTGTAAAAGAAATCACATCGGTTCGTGGAATGAAAGGGTTTACTGGATTATTCAATAACAAAGAAGTAACGGTAATGGCCAGTGGAATGGGGGGCCCATCTGCAGGAATTTATAGTTATGAGTTATTTACCCATTATGATGTTGACTCTATTATTCGTATTGGAACTAGTGGTGGTCTTAATGAAAGCATAGAAGTCGGGGACCTAGTGCTTGCCTTAACTGCAAGCACTGATAGCAACTTTGCTCATCAATATAACCTAATAGGAACCTACTCTCCCTGTGTAGATTATCCCCTCTTTCAAAAAGCCGCACAGTGCGCTTCTACACTCAATATTCCTTATCATGCTGGAATGGTATTATCAAGCGACCTCTTTTCATCCTATAATGCCCTTGGTGAAGATAGTTGGGAAAAATGGGCTCGTATGGGAGCTCTTGTGCAAGATATGGAAACTCACGCCCTCTATTGCACAGCAGCTTTTACTAAAAAGAAAGCTCTTTCTATTCTCACCATGACTGACAGCTGCGTTACAGGAATGGGGCTAAGTGATGATAAAAGAATGAGTGCCCTTAGCCCCATGATAACACTCGCCCTTCATACAGCAACTGTCTAATACTGGAGATAAAAATATGGAAACAAACCACTTTATAGAGATGATGCATACAAGATTTGCATGTAAAAAGTTTAAAAGTACTCACCTATCAAAAGAATCAATTGAAACGATTCTCGAAGCCGGCCGATTAAGTCCAACATCCTTTGGATTTGAAGGGTGGGCATTTCATGCTGTGCAAAACAAAACCTTAAGAGAGAACCTCACATCAGCATGCTTTGATCAAGAGTCTGTATTAACAGCTCCCCTATCTATCGTTATATGTGCTGTAACTGAAGATTCATATGAACCAAGAGGTGAATTTGTAAGGCAAAGAGGAATGAGATTTCCTGGAACAATTGAAGAATTTGTGAGTGATTATGCAGGGTATCATCAATTCTTGAAAGAAAGTGGAAGACTTAATGCTTGGTCAAAAAGCCAGTGCTATATAGCAGCAGCTAACATGATGAACATAGCGGTCTTACTAGGTATTCAAAGTTGTGCAATTGAAGGTTTTGATGAACATAAAGTCGCACACATACTAAATATTGATACAACCAATTGGCAAGTAGCTCTCGTTATCCCTTTTGGCTACCCCGATGAAGAGGTAAGAAGAAAAATACGAGAGCCTTTAGAAAAGATCGTCACCTATTACAATTAACGGCTAAGGGAGATTGGCAAATGCTCTATCTAATAGGAGCCAAAACTTAGAAGAGTCAGCTTTTACTCCCACGAATACACTCCTTTCTTCAATTAAAGGAACTGATGTTGTTCGTCCATATTTCTCTTTATCAACAAGTTCTACCCTAATAGAATGCTTTTCTACTTCAAAGATAGAAGGGTCTGCAACATATGCAATACAACAAGGGTCATGCATTGCAGGAAACTCACTTCCATGTAATCTACATGCATTAATGTAATGGCTCATCGAGTCATTAAACATCGTTGCACTCGCTGAGGAATAGACTTTATAATGCTTTTCTCTTTCATCATCTAATAAGACTTGAAGAGTTACATCAAGCCCCATCATTACAAGTGGTGCCCCACTAGAGAGGACAATAGAGGCGGCTTCTGGGTCAGCAAAGAAATTAAACTCAGCATGAGGCGTCCTGTTTCCTTTTCCTAACGATCCCCCCATCAACACCACATTCTTTACGAGTTGTGGTAATCGAGGTTCAAGTAAAACGGCCATTGCAATATTTGTTAAAGGACCTGTTGGAACTAAGGTAATTTCATGAGGATGAGCTAAGACGGTTGCTATAATAAACTCAACTCCTCCCATCTGTTCAACTTCTTTTTTTAAAGGAGGAAATACTGGCCCATCTAAGCCACTCTCTCCATGAATAGATCCTGCAACTACGCGCTCTCTCAACATTGGCCTATCCATCCCTTTAAACACAGGAGCTTTTTCTCCAATAAGATTGCATACGTTAAGTGTATTTAATAATGTCTTCTCTAATATTTGATTTCCTGCAACCGCAACAATTCCCATTATTTCTATCTCTTGTAATCCAGAAGCCATCACAATTGCTACCATGTCATCGTGTCCTGTATCAACATCAAGAATAATCTTTTCACTCATAACACTGATTCTCCCTCTCATTGCTGTAGTAGATAGAGTATGCCACAGATTTGTAACTGTAGACAACGAAAAAAAGGTGAACCCAGAGAACACATCACCACAATAGAACCCTAAAAAAAAGAATTTGGTCTAAGTTCTAAGATTAATATTATTGCGACAACAGCAAATTCATTCTAGTATAATGAGAAATAGGAGAGACACATGAATGCACCAACAGTTCACAATAGCGCAAAATATGGAGATATTGCAGAAACTATATTATTACCAGGAGACCCCTTACGGGCAAAGTTCATTGTAGAGAACTTCCTCACTAATGTTCATCAATATACACAGGTAAGAGGAATCTTAGGATACACAGGAACATATAAGGGAGTAAAGGTATCAGTGCAGGGTACCGGTATGGGAGGCCCTTCTATGGGAATTTACTCATATGAACTCATCCATGCATATGGGGTGAAAAGATTAATAAGAATTGGTTCTGCTGGCGCTTTGCAAGATACTATACAACTAGGTGATCTAATTGGAGTTACTTCAGCCTCTTATGATACTGACTATAGATCGCAGTTAGAGCTCCCTGGAACTATTTCACCTGCCTCTTCATTTATCCTTTTACAAACTGCGTACCAAAAAGCGATTGAGATGAAAAAAACTATCCATATGGGACCCGTTCTCTCTAGTGATATCTTCTACACTCCTCATGGATTAAAAAGCCTTCTTCCTTGGAAAGAAATTGGACTGCTAGCGGTAGAAATGGAAGCAGCTTCTCTTTTTCTCAATGCTCAAATGGGGAAAGTGGATGCTATGTGTCTATTAACAGTGAGTGACTTACCATTTAGTGATGAGAATATGAGTGCCCAACAAAGAGAGCAGTCTTTAACAGATATGATTACCATTGGATTAGAAGTAGCTATTAGCTAATCTTCTCATTTGTCTCTTTTTCTTTTTTCTACATACTGTAGAATTATTGTTTTCTCTGTTCACTACCACATCTCATCTTTTCTCTACTACAGAGAAAAGAGGAGATGTGGTACAATCATTACTACCTATGAGATACCCAGTAGAAACCTATAGTGAAGAAATAGAAGTAAAAAAATCTCGCTTTATTGGCATTGGTCAATATATTGACTCAACAGATGAAGTGAAGGGAATAATTACGGCCCTTAGAAAAGAGCATAGTGGAGCAAACCATGTAGTTCATGCAGCCATAGTGGGAAAGAATGGTGATATAGTAAGTTACTCTGATGATAAAGAACCGAGGAACACTGCAGGTCGCCCTGTCTTTGAAGTAGTAAAGGGGAGTAACCTTACAAACATTCTCATTTGTGTGATTCGTTACTTTGGAGGAACACTCCTTGGAACAGGGGGATTAGTAAAAGCCTATACTGAAGCGGCTCAAAAAGTGACTCAATCAATTAAAAGTGAAGAACTCATTGAAACAAGCACCATAGACTTTACTATTTCTTATGATAGATACGATAAAGTAATGCTCTTTCTTAAAGAGTATCAAAAGGATATAGAAACTCAGTTTCTCACTCAGATAACTATTTCATTCACCTGTGAATCTATTCACTCATCAATGATCCAACAAGAGCTGATTCAGATTACTTCTGGTGATATCATTTTTCTATAGACGACAAAAAGGGACATAAAAGACCCTTCAAATAAAAAATGCCCCAAAGACCTTTGTTATTATGCATTTAGCCGAACACAAAATAACCGGTTTCTATGAGACAAGAATAAGCTTATCATAAAAGAGAAAAATAAGATAACCCCCCAGTAGCACTCTCATCATCATTCAATACCCAAAGAAATACATAAGACATTCCCTATAAGAAGAGAGATGATAAAGAACAGAAGCTATTCTTTTTTATCGAGATGCTCAATGAATTTAATAGCTATAGAGATTGTTTGCTCAACAGCCTTCTCATCTATTGCTTCTACTGTATCATTTGGCGTGTGATACACGCTACTAGGTCCATCATTAGCCCATGGCATTGCAATGAGTGTTGTTGCTTCAAAGCCAGCTTTTGCAGCTTGAGCCGCATCAGTTCCCCCTGTAAGGAATGCTATCCCTTTACTATGAGCTTCATATCCCATTGAAGTTGCAATCTCTACACACTCAGTGGCCATTGATTGAGAGAGAGCCACACTTCCATTAATATCTTTGGTGAGAAAGTTAATGTGCTCGTGGTCAAATAAGCAATCAACATTAAAATTAAAACCATCTTTTGCACAGAGTTGGTAAATGATTGATATTAGAGCGATGGAAG
>CAYZUR010000046.1:0-7243 GCA_964481535.1 uncultured Spirochaetaceae bacterium
CAACTTCCAACAACTTCCATCATGTAGCTCTACCCACTCGATTTAGCGAATAGCCCTAAAATTTTATCTATTTCCTTATGTATTATATATAAAGTAAGAGTTTCATTGTGAAAAAACTATGAAATAAATGTATCCTTTTTGCCACTTCAGCTGTTATCCTTATGACGACAACTGAGGGAGAGCATATATTTCATGAGGAGAAAACTACTTTATATATTGATAGCTCTATTACTTCTTGTTATAATTCCATTAAATTCTAGAAGTTTATTTGATGTTGGTCTTAAAGTTGTGACACTATATGATGCTGATACAGGGATTGAGACAAGCGGATTTTTTCCAGGAATGAGAGACGGTGCCAATTGGAACTTTGGATTTGGATTAGACGGAAGAATTTCAATTTTACATGCTTCTGTCCTCGCTACTTCAGTGTTTGGAGATGAAAACTTGATGGATCTATACTATTCAGCCATGATAGATATCCCAATTGTGAATGAAGTGGTATACTTATCATTAGGAGGCGGTCTTTCTAACCAATTATATCTGTCTGAAGATGATGGTGAGGAAATACGATCTAGTACTAGGAGCACAGGTGATTCATTTGGAGAAATTATGATAGATTCTCCAATTCATCTAAAAGCAAGTGTTGATGTAATTCTTGGCCCAGCTGTTTTATCTGTTTTCTATCTTCGAGAGACAAATGGTAAAATTGGAGACTCTCTTGGTGATATCTTTACTTCTGGTGGCGAGAATAAAGGTGGAGTGGCTTTAACACTCATGTTGTTTTAAAAAGTGAAAAAAAGTGTAAACTTTTATTATAAAAAATATTTTTGGAGGAATTTCCTCCAAAGAGGAGAAAGAAATGAAAAAGGTACTTATTACGTTAACAATTATTATGTTGTTGGTTCCAGTCGCTGCTTTTGCAGGCATATTTGATCTTAGCCTTGGTGCAACAGCACAATACAAACTTCCTTGGAATGCTTCTGAAGGCGAATTCGAATGGGAAGACGGAATGACAGATCCTGCAAACTATACATTTGGTGCAGATATTCGAACCCGTGTATTATTTGCAGAAGTTGATGTCATGGCATTGTATGACCAAATCGAAGTAGCAGGAGATTCTGTTGATACATTAAGTAGCTTAGTAACAGCTGGTGTATCTCTTGATCTATTAGGTCTAGTACGGATTGGATTAGGACTTGGACCACGAGTAAGAGTTGAATTTGGTGATGACGTAGTTTTCTACGATGCAGATGGTGGTGAATTATTAGATGCAGAGAATTATGGCGATGCACTTATGGAGTCAGATCTTACATGGAGAGCTACAGCAGATGTTAAATTAGGTAAAATTCTTATCGGTCTTAACTATACTGTTGATAGTAATGGATTCACTGCTGATAATAGTGACTTTACTAAGTTACTTCCAGGTGAAAGCCAATGGAATAGTGGTCGAATCGGTGTTTCTGCTCTTTTCACAATATTCTAAGAAGTCCCGCAACTGATATTCAATTACACTCCTTATCTAATAAGGAGTGGATACAAACCAAAGAGAGAAATAGTGTGTTACGTAGTAAAGTCTTCATCATTATTCTCCTCATATTACCGCTCAGTATATTTGCCAAGCCCTACTCTTTAGGGCTTGGTGGTATTCAAGAGTTTCAAGTAAGATTTGGAGCAGCAAAAATTCAGACAGTAGACGTTATTGATGTAAGTAACTGGGCATCTGGAAGTGAACTTCGTCTCGAACTCTACCACACACTCTCTCTCGATGGATATATTCTTCTAAAGCAAGGCAATATCATCGATATTACTGAAGATGGTAGGCCTATATTTGAAGATGATATCTCTCAACGATTTTTTGGGATGCTTGGATTAAGTTTCAAAACAAAAGTTGCGACCCTCACAACATTGTCTCTTGGAGCAGGCTCATTGTATGGAATAGATCTTTATGCAGATGATTCTCCCCGTTTTTGGGTCTCAAATAAAGAAAATCTTGTGGGTGTTACACCAGCTAATCAATTTATAGAAAATCTTTCATTAGCATATCGAGGCCGACTCGATTTTAACTTCTCCCGCTTCTCCTTGGGAGTATCAATCCTTGTTCCAAGTGTTGGTGTGGGTGAAGATTTCTTTCTCCCTGATTGGAAGAAAGGGAAAATAGCTGCCTCTTTTATCACTCGTCTTTTCTAAAACAACTTCCCTATCTATCAGAATAGGATTATGATAATATCAACTACAGTTGAGGAGAAGTGAGTATGCCAAGACGTTCAATTTTAGGTTCATTGTTTTCAGCCATATTTTTAGCTGCACTATTATTTTTTGTGTTATTCTTTTTTGTTCCCTCCCTTTCTAATTCATTTTTTCATGTAAGCTATCAAGGTATGAGAGATACAAAACAACTAAAAGAAACCGTTGAATCAGTGTTAGTAAAGGCTAGGGTGCCACAAATCGCAGTAGATGAATATCTTTCTAAATTAGATGAAACGAAGTTGTATAATACCATTCAAGAAACATCAATAAAAGGCAATGATATTCTTTATACTTATTTAGCAAAAGCTGGAGAGGGTGTAGAGTTTGGTGAGTTAAGGGTAGAAGAGCTTAAACAGACATTTAAAAAAGGATTTGAAGATACTAGTAGATATACTACGAGACAAATTGATTCCTTAAAACGAATATTTTCTAACGTCTTGGATAATAATTAATGGATATTACTTTTTTAGGAACAGGAACAAGTCACGGAGTTCCAAGAATCGGATGCTCATGTAGTGTGTGTAAGAGTAATAACGTGAAAAATAAACGATTACGCTCTTCAATTCATACCCAAAGTGGTGATACTTCTATTGTTATTGATACAGGTCCTGAGTTTAGAATTCAAATGTTGACCCATCATATTAATCATCTTAGTGCCGTTTTATATACTCATAACCACGCTGATCATATTAATGGGATTGATGATTTACGAGTCTTTAGTGAGATCTCTCCTTTAGAGGTATATGGGCCACAGCAAGTGATTGATGATCTACATCAGAGATTTTTATACGCAATAGGAACGAACCCCATTAGGGGAGGACTTCCTCAACTCATTACTACACTGATGCCACTTAGTGGCATACATATTGGTGAATTGTCTATTCTTCCTATTCCACTAATTCATGGATGTAGAGAAGTGTATGGGTATAGAATTGGAAAGTTTGCCTACCTTAGTGATTGTAAAGAAATTCCAAATGAAAGTATTGAGAAGCTACAAGGGGTAGAAGTTGTAGTCATCGATGCCCTTCGATATAAGTTGCATCCAACTCATATGAATCTTGATGAAGCAGTAGCTTCATCCCTCTTAATTGGAGCTAACGAGACCTATTTTACCCATTTGTCTCACAATTTTGATCATGACACACTTATTCGTGATCTTCCACATGGGATGTATCCCGCATATGATGGACTTATTCTTCATATAGAGAGTTGACATTGGAGTTATTTATGGCAGAGAACAGAAAAAAATTATATGTAATTGATGCATTTGGCCTCATTTATCGCTCCTATTTTGCATTTATTAATCGACCCCTTCGAGATAATGATGGGAAGAATGTTTCTGCCCTTTTTGGGTTCTATTCAACGCTATTAAAGATTATTAGAGAGTATCCTCATGATTATCTTGTTGTTGCCATCGATAGTATGACCCCCACATTTCGCCATGAACTATATAAAGAATATAAAGCTAATAGGGATGCAGCTCCAGAAGATTTGCATGAGCAAATACCTAGAATATTAGAAATTTTAGATGCTGCCAATATTCCCCACATCCGAGTTGATGGGTGGGAAGCAGATGATATCATAGCGTCTGTCGCTAGAAGTGCAACAGAGGCAGATATTGAAACTGTTATGGTCACAGGAGATAAAGATCTTCTACAATTAGTGAGTCCTCTCGTCACCGCGTTACGTCCCCCAAGAAAGAATGAGAAATCTTATCGTAATATTGGCCTAAACGAAGTATTAGAAGAGTTTGAAATTCATAGCAACCAAATCGTTGATTATCTCTCCCTTATAGGAGACGCATCAGATAACGTGCCGGGAGTAAGTGGTATCGGTCCTAAAGGGGCAATAAAGCTCCTCAATGAATATGGAACCCTTGATAATATTTATGCCCATGTTGATGATCTGTCTGCTTCAATTTCAAAGAAATTAATTAATTCAAAAGAAAATGCGTATTTGAGTAAAACATTAGTAACACTTGATGCCTCGATTCCAACTGGAATAGAATTTGAAACAAGTCGGTTTACTACACTAAGCATAGATTTTTCAAAAGCTGTCCCGTATTTTGAAAAAGCAAAAGCTTCCTCTCTCATTGCTTCTCTTGGAGAAGTGCGACCTACAGATGTTAGAAATGCCAAAATTGGTGGAATAAAGAAGAATGTAAAAGGGACATATCGATGTATTACAGATATTGATGAACTAAAGAGCATTTTAGGAACTATTGCACTGAGTGGCATTATGGCGTTTGATTTTGAGACAACAGATATTGATGATATGAAGGCCCAGCCAGTTGGTTTTAGTTTCACAAACGAGCGAAATAAAGGGTATTATGTCCCATTCGTTGCAGAGAATAAGAGTATTGTTGATCCTCTTGTTGCAAAAGAAGTATTGCGGGAGATCTTTATAGGGAAAAAGATTCGCCTCATTGGGCAAAATATAAAATATGATTATAAAGTCTTAAAAAGGTGGGGCATAGAAGATGCCAATCTCTATTTTGATACGATGGTTGCTGCTTGGTTAATAGATTCAAGTGAAGGGATATATAATTTAGATCATTTAGCCGATAAATATCTTGATGGATACAGGACAATCTCGTATTCAGATGTTGTTGCAAAAGGTGAAAAATTCAGTGATGTTTCGTTAGATAAAGCAATCGATTATGCAAGTGAAGATGCAGATATAACATACAGACTCTATGAAGAGTTCGCCCCTTTATTAGAGGAAGATAATCTCACAACCCTTTTTGAAACAGTAGAAATGCCATTGGTAAAAATATTGGCTCACATGGAATTACATGGGATCTTTCTTGACCGTGAACGCATTGATACATTTAATGTAGAAGTCACTGACAGAATTGGAGAGATAGAGAAAAAAGTCTTTGAAGAAGTTGGCCATGAATTTAATATGAATAGCCCTAAACAGCTCCAAGAGGTGTTGTTTGAAGAGCGCGGCCTCCCTACAGGGAAAAAAAATAAAACAGGCTTTTCAACTGCTATAGATGTAATAGAGAAATTAGCACTTATTGATGTAGTCCCTCGCCTCATTGTACAAAACAGATCGTTAGTGAAACTAAAGAATACCTATATTGATGTACTTCCTCTCATGGTAAATGAACAAACTCATCGTATTCATACTTCTTTTACCCAAACAGGAACGGCTACAGGGAGATTGTCGAGTCGAAACCCTAACTTGCAAAATATTCCAATTAAAAATGATGATGGCAGGAGAATCAGAGAAGCATTTACCCCTCAACCTGGATATATCCTTCTCTCTGCTGACTATGCGCAAATTGAACTTGTTGTTCTAGCGCACCTTAGTGGGGATCCTGCATTAAAGGAAGCATTTATTAATAAAGAAGATATTCATACAAGAACAGCCTCTCTTATCTTTGATATCCACAAAGATCTTGTTATGCCTGAACAGCGCAGAATTGCTAAAACAATTAACTTTGGGGTAATTTATGGAATGAGTGCTTTTAGGTTGTCAAACGAGTTAGGAATTTCTCGCTCTGATGCCTCAAATTTTATTGAAAACTATTTTAAACGATTTTCTTTTGTAAAAGGATTTATGAATAACTTATTAGAAGAAGCAAGAGAAACTAAAGTGGTACATACCATCTTAAAAAGAAAGCGCCCCGTTCCCCAAATTAACAGTTCAAATAAAATGGAACAATCTGGTGTTGAGCGAATTGTAGTGAATACTGCTATTCAAGGATCTGCCGCAGATATTATGAAATTAGCTATGATAAAAGTAGATAGTTTAATGAAGCAACATAAAGTAAAAAGTAGTCTATCGCTACAAGTTCATGATGAACTTATATTTGAAGTAGCAATAGATGAATTAGAACTTATGAAGGGCTTAGTAAAAGAGGGTATGGAAAGTGCCTATACATTATCTGTACCATTGAGGGTAAGTATTGAAACAGGTATGTGTTGGGGAGAAATGCATTGATTGTTATTGGAGTCTCTGGAAAGTATTGTGCAGGGAAAAGTATGGTAGCACACCTTATAGCCTCTAAAGGCTATAAAGAAGTTGATGTAGATGTCCTAGGCCACAGAGCTTTGAAAGAGAGTTCTGATGAACTTATTAATGCTTTTTCTGATATGATAGTAACTCCCCCGGGTGATATTAACAGAGGTGCTTTAAAGGCTATAGTATTTAGTGATTCAAAGAAACTTAGACAACTAGAAAGTATAGTTCATCCAAAAATGGTAGGGTGGGTTGAACAAGAAATAGAAAAAGAAGAAAAAAAAGGGACAAAAGCAATTATTATCAACGCAGCCTTATTACACAGAATGCATCTTGATCTATTATGTGATATAATCTGCTACGTCCACACACCTTTACTTTTACGCTACACTAGGGCTAAAGTAAGGGATAAGATAAATTTGAAGAAGTTTTTACAAGTGAACGAAGCACAGAAGGATATTAATTCAACGCTTTTCAATACAAATGGTGATGTGTATATGATAAAGAATATTGGTAAGAAAAAATATATACATCGACAAGTAGATGAGTTTTGCATTAATATAGGTATATAGGGATCAGAAAGGTATGAGAAAAACAGGTTTGTATATTTTATTAGGTGTCACAATCTCAGTAGCCGTCTTTGTATTGGCGGGAATTCTTTATTTTCAACCATCAGTAATGAGGGGAAAAGAAATTCCCTCATATACGGTCGAAGTGAAAAAGGCAGAAACAAAGAAAGTTGAAGCAGCTATAGTTGAGCAACCAAAACCTATTGAGAAAGAGGTTCCTGCTAAAGTTGAAGAGATCGTAGCAGAAGTGATAGCTCCTGTTAGTGAAGTCAAAGAGGTTATCCCCGAAGCTGTAAAAGTGGTAAAAATTCCGGGTCCTGTTGTCCTCACTCTCACCGTCACTCCTTATGAGAAAGCTCAAGAAGTTAAAGTTGAAGAGATAGAACCTATACCAGTAGAAGTTGAAGCACCTGTAGTTGAAGAAGCACCTGTAGTTGAAGAAGCACCTGTAGTTGAAG
>CAYZUR010000046.1:7343-9300 GCA_964481535.1 uncultured Spirochaetaceae bacterium
GCACCTGTTGTTGAAGAAGCACCTGTTGTTGAAGAAGCACCTGTTGTTGAAGAAGAGAAGAAAGTCTATACACCTTCTCCTCTAGCTACATATAAAGTAAATCAAGCACTTCCAAAGCTAATAGAGACTGAAGTGATATGGACCCCAGTTGAAATACCTGAAGTAGAAGAGGAAGAACGTTTTGTTCCACCTACAGATTTTAATGAAAAAGCTGTTGAAAGAAGAAAAGATGCAGTTGATGAAATATTTAGTAAATTAGTATTTGATTGATATTTTCATATCTATAAGAAAACCCTCTAAAGGATTATCCAATAGGGGGTTTTTAGTTTGCAAAAAAAATATCATCTAAAAATCAATTGTCGTTGTTTGTAAGGTGATTTCATCTTTATGGATCAATATACTCAATTTCTCTTCCATCAAGAGCAATAAATAGATGAATCTTATCTCCCTTCATTCCTTTATAGTAAGACCCACTTAAAGGAACCTTTCCCCCTCCAAATGGAAGGTCTACCGCAACTGTTGGCATAGCGAGTCCACTAAGACGTATTCGTAACGCTCTTTCAATCTCAATAGCTTGTTGTATAGGTAATCTGAGGTGACTTGTTCCTTCTACCATATCCCCTTGAAAGAGATAATAAGGTTTTACTTTTATTGTAATGAGATTATTCATTAACTCTTCTAATACATCTACATTATCATTTACTCCTTTAAGAAGTACTGTTTGGTTCATAACAGGAAATCCATTGTTTGTAAATAAAGAAACTGCTTGTGTACTATCAAATGTAATCTCTTTTGGATGATTAAATTGAGTCATGATGTAGATAGGGCTTGAAGAATGTTTTTTGAGCATATCTATGAGTGATTGTGTAATCCTCTTTGGGTTGGTCACATTAGCTCTTGTGCATAGTCGTAATACAATATCTGGTCTTTTCTCTCTCACAAAGGAAATAATAGATGAGAGTTTCTCATTGCTTACCATTAAAGGATCTCCCCCTGTAAGGAGCATTTCTTTAATCTTCATATCTTTTTCTATATAAGAGCCCACAATGCTAAGTTCATCTTGCCCAATTATGGCCTCTTCTTTTGCGGTAAAACGACGACGAAAGCAGTGTCTGCAGTAGGTTGCACAATAATCACTCACCAGTAGTGCGACTCTATTTTCATATCGATGAATGAGACGAGAGGAATGAGAGTGTTGTAATTCACATAATGGGTCGCTACTGTCACTAATAATGTTTTGTAGTTCCCTAATTTGTGGGACAACTTGTCGTCTAATTGGATCCTCTATATCGAGTGGGTTAATAAGAGACGCATAATAGCGGGTAATGCGGAGGGGAAGAGAATCTCCTTTGCTTGAATCGAACCATCTGTTTTCATCTTGGGTAAGGGTAATAAAAGTTTCTAGTTCTTCTTTTGTTTGGATAAAGTACTCATTAGTCATATCAGATGATGTACTTTATTTTTCCTATCTCGTCCAGTAGATACATTTGTTTTGCATACAAAAGAATTTCCTGCTACACTCTTATTATCTCTTATTAGTGAGGGTATCATGGAAAAAACATCTTCTCGTAAAAGTATGAAAGGGTACTATCTAACAACCTTTCTCATTGGGCTTGGATTCTTTACAATGGGGCTGATGGATCCTTTGTATGACACCTATATCCCTATATTTTTAGGTAAGTATATTGAGTCAAATGCTCTTATTGGCACCATCATGACTCTCGATAATATGTTTGCAATTTTCTTAATCCCAATCTTTTCTGCCCTCAGTGATAGAACAAGAACTCCAATCGGAAGAAGAATGCCATTTATTATCACGCTTCTCCCGTTAAGTGCATTTGCTTTTGGTATTATTCCCTTTGCAGCACTCTCATCCCTCGTCCTATTAATTATTCTTATCTTTGCCCTTAACATATTTAAACAATCTGTAAGAGGACCAGTAGTTGCATTAATGCCA
>CAYZUR010000047.1:0-9126 GCA_964481535.1 uncultured Spirochaetaceae bacterium
GAGCCTCTTACTCCGTATTTTGTGAAGAAAATTGCTAAAAAGGTCTATCTTTTTACGCGTGAGGATGAGAAAAAGTGGAGGGATGAATTGGTGAAAATTGGCGTCGTTACCCTCCCCTCAACAATTAAGCATATAGATAGTGCAGATGATGGGCTTGATGAAGGATTTCATATTGAGAAGGAATTTTATTCTGATTCTGATATGGATGAAAGGTTTTTACATCATAAGAAAGATTCTCTTGTTGAGGAAAAACTTGATACGTCAAGTAAAGGGTTAAAGAGTGAGGTTTCTTCCCGATTTCCCCTTGGAACGGTGAGAGATGAATTACTCGCAAAGATTGATCAAAAGATTATTATTACCTCTTCTCAGATTATTGCACCGACGAAACGGAATGCTCATATAAGTGCCTCTGGTTTTGATTTTAATAAGAAATTATTAGTAATTAAAGCTGCGATGGAGCATAAGTCTCTTTTACTCGATATTCGATGTTTGAATGATGATAGTGAGTTAGATTCTATGATTGGGCATCCTGTGGCATATACGGGTGGCGATAATAATGGGAGTGTTATTATTAAAACAGTACCAGATGATAAGGAAATTGTTATTCCGATCCAAAAGATTTTCTCAATTAAAACAATTAAACGGTCAGTCTTTTTTAAGGTGTAGGTCTATTTCAAGTCTTTTGGGGTAATGGTATCCAGTAAAATTTTCAAATTGCAATGTTCCTTGGCGATAGAGCATATCTATACCAAAATAAAGGGTAGCTTTTTTATCATGAGCGCGTTGTAACATTTTTGTATAAGTCGGCTCATAGATGAGTTCGTATACATGGTGGGTAGCTGTAAATGTAAAATCTGGTATGGGGTCTCCATCTCTTTCACCACTCATTCCTAATGAGGTTGTTTGGACTATAAGGTGGGAACTTTCATATAATGAGGCATTACCTAAAACATCATAATTACTCATTGTAACTTCTGCTAAACTTTTTGCTTTTTTCACATCTCTATTTAATATTGTCACTTTGCAACCATAATTTCGTAGGGCCCAGACCACTGCGCGAGCAGCTCCCCCAGCTCCTATGACGAGTGCATGTTGTATTCGACCATCCTGCAATAGGGGTAAGAGGGGCTCTATAAAGCCATAATAGTCGGTATTTGTCCCTTTCCACAGATTATTTGCCCTTACTACAGTATTACATGAGCCTATTTGTTTCACTTCTCGTGTAATTTTTCCTAAGTATGGGAGCACTGCTTGTTTATGGGGTACGGTAACAGAGAATCCATACACTGGAAGCATTTCAGCAAGGACAAAGAATGATCTGACAGAGTCAACTAAGAATGGGACATAGATTGCATTAAATTTTATTCCATCAAATCCAGGGTTCTGTATATAGGGGCTACGAGTGTGGAGTACAGGGTCTCCAATTATTCCATATATGTGTGTTCTTTCATTCACTTTATCTGCTTTGTAGACCGTTTTCATAATCTTAGCACTAATTTGTCCTGGTGCTATTTCATTGTCACTAGTATAGGTAAGCATTGAACCAACTCTTTTATAGAGGATTCGTGTACATGTTCCATATGGGCCCATTCCGACAACTATTTTCTTATCAATATGTTTTAATTCTTTTTCTACACGAAAAATTTGGATGACATCGAGCATTGAATGAGGAGTTACTGCTACTTTGGGGATGCATCCTTTTGCAGCTATTTTGGTAATTCTATGGTAGAGGTCTGTTGGTATTGAATGAAAGTCATGAAATGAACGAATAATTTCTATTTCATTTTTTTGGGCTTTTTCTTGTGCTTTTTGCAATAGGCGAGATTTTTTAATATCTTCTTCGATGTCTATATATGAAAAAGCACCTTCTAATAGCCCTTCAAGGAGGGTTAGTCGGTACTTTTCACTTTCACTATAGTTTCCTCCATCAATAACTCTTCTACAGGTAAGTATCACAGGGATTGTGGTAAGAGTGGGAAAAAGAACTGCTTTTTGTTGTTCTTCGGGAATAAGAAGGTCGACTCTCAACTCTACAAGATCTATGAAGTTTTTATTTTTTTTAATGAGGGAAATATTTTCATCAAGGGTGCTACCTGTTAAGACTAAACATATCATACGAAAATTCCCTCCTGATTCTCATCTCAATACTGATTATCACTAGAATGACTTATTGCATCCCATTGCTTCAATATGATACGGTTTATCTTATCCCATAAGAGATGGAATCTGCAACACCTTCTCTTTGTCTTGAGGCGAATATGAATACACTGCAAGTACATAATATTTCTTTAGCGTTTGGAGATAGAGATCTCCTTAAAAATGTAAGTTTTACGTTATCTGATAAAGGAAGATCTGCGTTAGCTGGAGGAAATGGTTCTGGAAAATCAACTCTTTTAAAAATCATTACAAGCATGATCTCGTGTGATAGTGGTACTATTACAAAAACGAAGGGGATGAGAATTTCTTATTTACCTCAATCTGATATTGTCCACACAGGAGCTACTCTGTATGAAGAGGTAGAAAAGGCTTTTGAGCGGTTTGTAGAAATCACAAGTGAAATTAGAGAATTAGAGAAAGCCCTCACCTCTTTTAATGAAGAATCAAGTGAGATGGAACAATTACTCATTAGCTTGCACACAAAGCAGGAGTATCTTTTGCATAGTGATTATTATCGTAGAAAAGCGGTAATTGAGCGTATTGTTAAAGGATTAGGGTTTAGTTCTGATGATTTAGAGAAGAAGTGTGAGACATTTAGTGGTGGATGGCAGATGAGAATTGCGTTATCTAAGATTCTTGCTGAAGACCCAGATGTCATGCTTCTTGATGAACCGACGAACTATCTTGATATTGAGTCTCGTATTTGGCTTCGTAACTATATTCAACAGTTTAATGGGGCAATTATGATGGTCTCTCACGATCAAGACTTTTTAGATGAAACTGTTAGTGAGGTCTATGAGCTTTTTAACTCACAATTAATGAGGTACAAAGGGAATTACTCTTCGTATGTAAGAACCCGGAAGGAAGAGATAGAGCAATTAAAGAGTGCCCATGAGAGGCAAAAGGGTGAAATTGAGAAAACTGAAAAGTTTATTGAGCGGTTTAGATATAAGGCTTCAAAGGCAAAGCAGGTTCAAAGTAGAGAAAAGCAGCTCGACAAGATTGATATTATTGAAATTCCTGGTCACTTAAAATCTCTCTCTTTCTCCTTTCCTCTACCTCCTCATTGTGGGAATGATGTGTTAACAGCTAAAAGTGTATATAAGAGTTATGGAGATTTACATTTATTTAAGGACTTTTCGCTTCATGTAAACAAAGGTGACCGTCTTGCAATAACGGGTCATAATGGTGCTGGAAAAACTACTCTTTTACGGATTTTTAGTGGAGTAGATACAATGTATAGTGGTGTTGTCTCTTTAGGAAGTGATGTAAAGGTGGGGTATTTTGCTCAGGATACTGAGAAAACATTGAATATAGATAATACGATTTATCAAGAGGTCCAGGAAATTGCTTCAACTTCTGATATTCCAAAATTACGTTCACTTCTTGGTTCTTTCTTATTTAGTAATGATGATATTGATAAAAAGATTGCTGTGTTAAGTGGTGGTGAAAAATCTCGTCTTGCTTTGTTGAAAATTCTCTTACATCCAGTAAATCTTCTTATTTTAGATGAACCTACAAACCATCTTGATATTAATGCAAAGAATATGTTGATAAAAGCCCTTATTGAGTATAAGGGGACTCTTATCTGTGTTTCGCACGATACCCACTTTATTAAAGAGATTGCAAGTTCTATTCTCTATTTAAGTGAGGATACACCTGAACTTTTTGTAGGAGATTATGAATACTTCTCTTACAAGTTAGAGCAAAAAGAGGCTCTTAGTTCACTAGAGGATAAAGATGGTAATAGTAGTGCCCCTGTTGCGTCTGTGGTTAAAGAGGCTCTCATAGAGAGAAAAGAGTATAATAAGTCTAAAAACAGGTTACAATCTCTGATTCAGGAAGAGAAAAAATTGCTTGAAGAGATCCAAGGTAAAGAAGCTAAGATCAATAAGGTTCTTCATGAGATGGGGGAAAAAGATAATTATAGTGATAGTCTAAAGATTACTTCTTTAATTAGTAAAAAAGAGAGGTTAGAGCATTCTCATTCTCTTTTAGAAGAAAAGTGGTTTTTTATTGCTGATGAGATTGAGCAATTAAAAGAGGTTGTTACGATATGAAAGTCCCTTTTACTACCCTTGTATTAGCGAGTCAATCTCCTGCAAGAAGGGAGCTCTTAGAGTCTTTAGGAGTGAAAGTAATAGTGTGTCCAACTCATTGTGATGAATCCCATTCTATTGAGGATTATCGATTAGCGACGAAAGAGATAGCTTTAAGGAAATTGTACCATTATCTAGAAAATCATGAGAAATTTGAGTTTCCAATTATTGCAGCTGATACAATGGTGAAAATCGGTTCTTCTATTCTTGGTAAGCCACTTGATAAGGGGGATGCTGCATTTCAGCTTTCCCTTTTATCAGGTAGGGTGCATAGTGTGTGTAGTGGATATGCTATTTTCCTTCCACTTAAGGGGAGAGTGTATAGTGGTTTTGATGAGACTTTTGTAAGCTTTTATCCTTTAACTCACACTGATATTGAGAATTACTTAGAGTGTGAGGAATATATAGGGGCAGCTGCTTCATACAGAATTCAAGGCAAGGGAGATGCGTTAATTTCTTCTATTAAGGGTGATATTACTACTGTGGTGGGGTTGCCAATGATGGTGATTTCTGCCATATTAGGAGAACCTGAAAATTTCAATTATCAGGAATATCCACCCAATGGGTGAGAATTAGCGAAGGGGACAGAAAATTATATGGCATTTTTATGCCCATTTTCTGTTACAGGAGGAATTGTGTCCGTAGTCACTATGAAAAGCCTGCTTGAATCAGGCGTACATTTTGGTCACCAAACCAAAAGATGGAATCCAAAGATGGCCCGCTTTATCTTTTCAGAAAGAAACGGGATCCATATCATCGACTTACAAAAAACAAGTACTTGTATTGTTGAAGCGTATGACGCTGTCAGAGCTCAAGTAAAACTGGGTAAACCTATTTTATTCATTGGTACGAAAAAACAAGCTCAGCAAACAATCGAAGCCGAAGCAAAACGCTGTGGTATGCCATACATTAATAATCGTTGGCTCGGAGGTATGCTTACCAACTTCACCACTATCAAAAAATCAGTTAATCGTCTCAAAAAATTAGAAAAAGAAGAACTTGATGGTACTTTTATAAGTTACACCAAAAAAGAGATCGCTTTACATCTAAAAGAGAAAGCAAAATTAGAAAAAAACCTTGGTGGTATTAAAGAAATGAAAGAGTTGCCTGGTGCAATTTTTATTATTGATACTAAAAAGGAAGCTATTGCTGTTGCAGAGGCTAAACGCTTAGGTATTCCAGTAATTGCTGTTGTTGATACAAACTGTGACCCAACAAATATTGATTATCCTATTCCAGGAAATGATGATGCTATCAGAGCTATTTCTTTATTTGTAGAGATTATTGCTAATGCAGTTCTCGATGCAGACAATGAAGTAGGAATTGAAATCATTGAAACTCTTCCAGATCTTAATGCTCCAAAACCTTCCAAAGTTGAAGAAAAAGAAGTAAAAGAAGAAATTGAAGAAGTTGTCTTTGCTACAGGTGATGAAAATACAGATTATACCAAATTCGATGTTGATTTGAAAAAAGAAGAAAAAGAAGAAGTGTCTAAGGTTAAAGCTGTACAAGTTACTGAAGGTGGCATTGAAGTTGACGAAGGAATTCTTTACGAAGACTAAGATTGAATTGAGGAGAATGTCGTGGAAATTAGCGCAAAAATAGTTAAAGAACTGCGTGATGCAACAGGCGCAGGGATGATGGATTGTAAAAAAGCATTAGTAGAGGCCGAAGGGAATTTCACTAAAGCTGAAAAATTACTAAAAGAGATGGGTCTTGCTGCAGTTGCTAAACGTGCAGGGAGAGCTACTAATAATGGTCGCGCTTTTACATTAGTAAAAGATGGTAAAGCTGTGATTCTTGAAATGGCTTGTGAAACAGACTTTGTTGCCCGTAATACTGATTTTGTAGCTCTTGGCGAAGAACTTTGCCATGATGTTATTGATAATAATTATACCTCTATTGTACCAGAACTTGGATCTAAGGTTGAGTTACTAATCACTAAAATTAAAGAAAATATGTCTTTAAAGAGATTTGAAGTATGGAATCTTGATGAGTCCACTTTAGTGAGTGAATATGTTCATGGCGAAGGTACTTTAGCGACTATGGTTGCTTTAAAAGCTAGTGACAAAGCTGTGTTAAGTAGTGAAAGTGTAATCGCTTTAGCTAATGACCTAGCTCTTCATGTTGCTGCTTTCACTCCTCTCTATCTTGATAAGAGTAATGTTGATGAAGTGTATGTGAAAGAGAATACTGAAATTTTCACAACCCAAGCTCTTGCTTTAGGGAAACCTGAAAAGGTAGTTCCTGGCATTGTTGCTGGAAAGCTCAACAAGCATTTTACTGAGATATGTTTTATGCAACAATCCTTTGTTAAAGATGATTCAATTAGTGTAGAAAAAGCTATTGCTAATGTCTCTAAAGAGGTTGGAGCCACAATTAGTATTACTAATTATAGTATTTATAAAGTTGGCGTAGACGCATAAATGATTTTAGATATCAAGCCGTCTAATTTTTAGGCGGTTTGTTTTGGAGTTTGAAATGAATGATGTATTAGAAGCCTGTGATGAAAAAATGGGTAAAAGTGTAGCCAGTTTATCGAGTGAATATAGTGCCCTTAGAACTGGAAGAGCAACAGCTGCTGTTTTTGATAAAATAAAGGTTGACTATTATGGGACAGAAACTCCTTTATCTCAGGTAGCTAGTATTTCTGTTCCTGAGGCACGTCTTATAGTTATTCAACCTTGGGATAAGAGTTTGTTAAGTCCTATTGAAAAAGCTATTTTAAAGTCTGAGCTCGGGTTTAATCCTAACAATGATGGGAAATTACTTCGTATTAACTTTCCACCACTTACCGAGCAACGGAGAAAAGAACTTGCAAAGAGTGCAAAAAACATAAGTGAACAATATAAGGTTGCAGTACGAAATATTCGTCGTGATGGTATTGATGAACTTAAGAAGATGCAAAAAGTAAGCACTATTAGTGAGGATGAACTCAAAGATGGTGAAACCAAGATGCAAAAAATAACGGACTCTTATATTAATCAGATTAGTGAGCTTGCAATCGAGAAAGAGAAAGAAATATTAGAGATCTGATAATAGATAAGAGAACAATATGCAAGATGAAAAAAATTTACCCCAACATATAGGGATTATTATGGATGGAAATGGGCGTTGGGCAACTAAGCGCTCACTTCCCCGTACAGCAGGTCATTTCGAGGGTGTCAAAGCTGCTAAGCGTGTTGTAAAGGCTGCAAAAGATTCCAACATTCCGTTTCTTACATTCTATGTCTTTTCTACAGAGAATTGGTGTAGGCCAAAGAAAGAAGTCGATTTTTTAATGAATCTTCTTTCAACACGCCTTTTTAGTGAAACAGATTTTTATCATCGTCTGGGTGCTCGAATTCTTTTACGTGGTGATATGTCCCTTTTTTCACCTAAATTAAAGGATAGTGTTCTTGCTACTATGGAGGCTACAAAAGGCAATACTGGTATTACTGTTACTTTAGCTGTCAATTATGGTGGTCAGGATGAGATTGTACGTGCTGTAAATAAGTGGATCGATACAGATAATCATTCTTCTCATATTACGAAATCTTTGTTAAGAGAAAATATTGATCTCTCGTTTATTCCTCCTGTTGACTACATTGTACGTAGTGGTGGTGAAAAAAGGTTAAGTAATTTTTTGTTATGGGATGCTGCATATGCAGAACTTGCTTTTGTTGATACTCTTTGGCCTGATTGGGATAATAAACAATTTAATAGTGTGTTAGAAGAGTATAAGCATAGGGCAAGAAGATTTGGAGGAGTAGCAGATGAATAGTGTTGCAAAGAGGGTTCTACTCACATTTACAGCAGTGCCAGCACTTTTTTCTCTGATTTATTTTTTCCCTATGTATAATCATCTCCCCTTTGCAGTTCTTGTAGTTCTTGCAGTTATAGCGGGTTCCATTGAGATGGGGAAGATTATATTTTCCTCTTCACTGAATAATTATCTTTATATAATTATCCTTTCTGCTTTTATTCCTATTTTTACCTATATTGATTTGCTGTTTGATAGTAACTATGGAATTCTTACCTTGTATCTTATTATCCTTATTACTATTTTTATGGGGAAAGAGATATTTAGTGGTTCAAAAGATTCATTTGAACACTCTATTAATAAAGTCGCTTCTTCCCTATTACTTGCTATATATCCAGGTATATTTAGTATTTTCTTAATTAAATTATTATTCCTCCCTCAATCTACTTCCTTAACAATTCTTCTATTTCTCCTTGTTTTTGGCAATGACACGTTTGCTTATGTGTTTGGTATGCTTCTTGGAAAAGGGAATAGAAATATTTTACTGGTAAGTCCAAACAAGAGTATTGCTGGGTTTATTGGTGGATTAGTGATGACCGTGGTGATAGCAATTCTCTATCGAGAATTTGTTCCTCAAATGAGTTCCCTCTTTTCTTTATTAGAAATATCTGTGTTAGCTATTGTCACTGGGATTATTGCTAATATAGGCGATTTGGTAGAATCAGCTTTTAAACGAAGTGCTAAAATTAAAGATTCTGGTACATTAATTCTTGGAAGAGGTGGGTTAATGGATTCTATCGATTCTCTTTTGTTGAGTGTTCCGTTCTTCACAATACTCGTTTCCTTTTTCATTTAAAGGGAAGTATTTTTATCGAGTAAAGATGTAACTATTACGTTGTATACAGGGTCTATTTTCTTGGCGTATGTGAAGTACGTATTGTATGGTTCACTCCTATCCTATCGTATGTGTGAAACGACTATTTCATATATGTACTTCTTTACAGATGAAATAGATGCTTCCTGCTATTTGTTATGATTTTCATCCTTCGTTATTAATAAAAACACTATTCTTTAGTCAAAAACAAAACATTCTACGATGTGTACATAGCTATATACTGTGCTCTTTTC